>NZ_JBMDXE010000211.1:0-45173 GCF_048594845.1 Rhodopseudomonas sp.
ATTCGTCACGGCAACATCGATATGAACGAGATCGAGCAGCTTACCGAGCAGGCCCGCGCGATAGATCACCTCAGCGATGCGAACTTGCCACCTTTGCAGTGAGCCGGATCTGACAAGACCAAGCGTTCGTATGATCCAGCGCCATATGCTTCGGACTCCGCCCGCCCACTTTGTCGCACCCCGCGCGCCTTATCGGCGCCACCATCGCCGCCGATGGCAGCGGCCCCCGGCGGCGATGCGCGTTGCGCGGCGCCGGTGGGGCAGCGACAGGAGCAAATATTGGACGACCAGGGCGTGACACTCGAATTGGCGGCCGAGCGCGACTGGCCGGAGTTCGGCCGGCAGTTGCAGGAGGCGTTCGCCGTTGCGGTCATCGAAGAGTTCGGCGCTCTGTCGGACGGGCCGATCCCGTCGGACGACGACGTGCGGCGTTCGCTCGCGGCGCCGGGCGCGGTGGTGTATCACGTCGTCGCGGGCGGCACGCGGGTCGGCGGCGCGGTGGTGACGATCGATCCCGTCACGCAGTACAATTCGCTCGACTTCTTCTTCATCGCGGTCGGCGCGCATGGCCGCGGCCTTGGGCTCGCGGCATGGCGGGCGATCGAGCGGCGCTATCCGCAGACCCGCGTCTGGCAGACCCACACGCCGTATTTCGAGCGGCGCAACATCCACTTCTACGTCAACAAATGCGGCTTCAAGATCGCCGAATACTACAGCGACCGTCATCCGGACCCGCACCGGCCGGACGGCGACGGCGGCCCACCGCATGGCGGTCCGCCCCATGGCGGCTTCTTCAAATTCGAGAAGCTGGCGATACCCGGGTGAACGGAGCGAGAGCGGCGGTCTGTGGTGTCACTGAAACGCCGTCCTGGATCTCGCCGCACTGATGCGGCACCTTGCTGCTTCCCCGCATGTCGGGCCACAAGGACGCCACCGATGACCGACACCACCGTTGCCGACGGCCCTCGCCCGCTCGGCGAGATCGCCAGCTATCATGCGCATATCTATTACGACCCGGCGGCGACGCGGGCGGTGGCGGAGCGGTTGGTGCGGTGGATCGGCGAGCGGTTTGCGGTGCAGGTCGGGCGCTGGCACGACGTCGGGGTCGGGCCGCATGACGGCGCGATGATCCAGATCGCGTTCGCCAAGGAGGTATTCGCGAGCCTGGTGCCGTGGCTGATGCTCAATCACGGCGGCCTGAGCATTCTGGTGCATCCCAACACGACCAATCCGAAGCGGGATCATGTCGCCGATCCGTTCTGGATCGGCCGCGCGCTGGCGATCCATGACGACAAGCTGCCGGCCGAAACGACGGCCGAGGCCGCGCCGACGGTGAATACGACGCCGCATCTGGCGCCGTAGTCGCGTGGCCCGGGTGAGCGGAGCGATACCCGGGAGGATGTGCTCCACAACATCCGTCATGGCCGGGCTCGTCCCGGCCATCCACGGCTTTTCCGCATTTCAGTCCGCAAGGTGTGGATGACCGGCACAAGGCCGGGCATGACGACCATTGTGGACGGCGTAGCGGGGCGAGCGCACCGATACCCGAGCTCCAGGTGCGCCCCACACGCCTCTTGACAACATTCCTATTAGGCTTATAATCCGCATCGTCCTGTCCGTGAGGGGCGCTTCGCGAGGCGTCGTCAAGCGGGACAGATCGACGGGCCGGGGAAACCGGTCCGGCACGATGTCCGACGTCGCCGGATTGTCGGCGACATCGGATGGACGCGGCGTCCTGCGCGTTGCGGTTCGCACCCGCGCGTCCGGGAGGCCGAGGGTCACCGTCCGCCGCTACTACGAGCGGCCGCCGCTTTAGAGGCTGGACGGGTACGGTCGAGGCCGGGGAAAGCCCGCAAGCTCGCCGTGTCCCGGAAGAACGGTCCTTCGGCCAAAAGAGCGCCGCTGGTGGGCGCGCCGTGAGGCGTCGCGCGATGGTTCGCAGCCATCGCGATCAGCACCACCCTTTGCGCCAATCGGCGCGCCCCCGCCCCTCGCCGCGAAGCGACGGGCGCAGACCTCGGGCTCGATCGAGCCGCGAGAGCGATCCGCCGTGGCCGCCGGCGATTGGCTCATTTGATGTGGGCCGCCTTGCAGCCCAGCTGAGCAAATTTGGTCGCTTAGGAACCCGCACCGAAACCAACGGTTGTGCCCGGCTTCTTCTTTCCATCAGTCCGACACAGAAAGTCCGACATGTATCACCACGTGAAGAAACTGATGTTCACCGTTCGGGTCGACGAGCCCGACGTCCGCTTCGGCAACATGCTCCTCGAGCAGTTCGGCGGCGCCAATGGCGAACTCGCGGCCGCGATGCAGTATTCGATTCAGGGACTGAACTGCGAAGACCCGGATCGCAAGGACCTGCTGATGGATATCGGCACCGAGGAGCTCAGCCATCTCGAAGTGGTCGGCTGTCTGGCGCGGATGCATCTGAAGCCGTCGAAGTTCGACCGCCAGGCCGCCGAAGCCGATCCGTTGATCGCGATCGCCGGCGGCGGCGGCGTCAATCTGTTCAACTCGCAGGGCAATCCCTGGACCGCGGACTATCTGAAGATCACCGGCGAGCTCGACGTCGATCTGCGCAGCAACATCGCGGCCGAAGCGCGCGCCAAAATCGTCTACGAGCGGCTGATCAATTTCTGCGACGATTCCGGCACCAAGGACGCGCTGCAGTTTCTGATGACGCGCGAAATCACCCACATGAAGGCGTTCGCCGCGGCGCTCGAGAGCATGAAGAAGCCGGCGTTCTCGATCGGCGCGATCGCGCCGACGCCGGGGCTGGTCGATCAGTACTTCAACGACTCCACCGGCGCCGGCGACGAAGGCGAGATCGACACGCGCGGCCCATGGAACGAGGGCGGCGATTGGGAGTACGTCTCGTCGCCTGCCCTGCAGCAAGCGGCCGGCGACGACGCCGCGACGCCGATCATCGCCGAAAGCGCGCCGCCGCCCGGCGACGAGGAGATGAACGAGCTCTTGGTCGATGAGCTGCGCGACATCCTGCACGCCGAGAAGCAGGTGCTGAAAGCCCTGCCGAAGATGATCAAGGCGGCGCGGTTCGACCGCTTGCGCGAATTGTTCGAGCTGCATCTGCAGGAGACCGAACAGCAGGTCGAACGCCTCACCGAAAGCCTGTCGCTGCTCGGCGCGCCGGCGCGCGCCAAGCCGTGCAAAGGCATGATGGGCCTGGTCGAGGAAGGTCAGGAGGTGATGGCCGAGGGCGAATCCAAATCCGATGCCGCCGCCGATCTCGGCCTGATCGGCGCCGCGCAGCGCGTCGAGCATTACGAGATCTCCGCCTACACCACGGCGAAGAACCTCGCGCAGCAGCTGCGCCACTCCGCGATCGTGGCGCTGCTCACCACCTCGCTGGCCGAAGAGCAGAACGCCGACCAGCTGCTCAACCAGGTCGCCCGCACGCTGATGTCGGTCGCCAAGATGCCGGCGGCGATCGAGCAGAGCGAGCTCGACGAAGACGCTTGAGGCCGAGCAAAGCCGGCGCCGCGCGCGCCGGCTTTGTGATGTGAGCCGTAGCCGGTAGCCCGCGTGAGCGCAGCGATACGCGGGGCTCTGAGGCGCGAGACATTCCCGCATGTCGCTTCGCTGATGCGGGCCACCCTTCTGCCTTCCTCACCGAAGCAAGCCAGCTCATCAATTCGTTCGAATTGTTCGAGCGCCACCGAGGATATCGTAAGCTCCGGCTTGTAAGCTCTCGTTCAACAGCACAGCTATCAAATGATAGATGCATGGTTGCAGCGAGGGAGTGATCGATTTGACGGACGCCGCGAAAACCTTCTCCAGCTGCAGTCTCGCTCTGGCGCTGGCTTGTCTGGCCCAGCCCGCCCTCGCCCAGCGCTACGAAGCCCACGAAGGCGGCACTTACCTGCGCTATTTCAACGACAGCGAGACCGGCGAGCCGCGCGGCGCGCCGCCGACGCTGCTGATGAGTTTCGGCGGAGAGCCGGTGCGTGCGGTGATGGACACTGGCTCGACCGGCATCGTGGTCGCGGCCTCGAGCATTCCCAATATCGACAGCCTGCGCCAGATCGGCCCCGGCACGCTGACCTATTCGAGCTCCGGCCGGATCATGCGCGGCCGCTGGGTCGAAACACGGGTCACCATCGGCGGCAGCAACGACCAGAGCATCACCACCCGGCCGATCGCGGTGCTCGCGGTGGAGCGGATCGACTGCGTCCCGCATCCGCGCAATTGCGAGCCGAGCGACGCGCCCCGCCATGTCGCCATGCTGGGCATCGGCTTCGCGCGCGAGGGCGATCACCAGAGCCAGAGCACGCCGGACAAGAACCCGTTCCTCAATCTGCCCGGGATGGGCACCTCGTCGGAGCCGGGCCGCCTGACGCGCGGCTATGTGGTGACGCGCGCGGGCGTCCATGTCGGTCTGACCGCCGCCAACACCCGCGGCACCTATCACTTCGTGCAGTTGCAGCGCGCGGCCGACGGCAGCGATTGGGGGCCGCTGCCGGCGTGTATCAAGGTCGACGACGCCGCCCCCGCCTGCGGCACCGCGCTGATCGATACGGGCGTCTCGGTGATGTATCTGACGCTGCCGCCGGACCGCGAGACAGGCCGCATCCAGGATGGCGAACGCGGCAAGACGCTGGCGCCCGGCACGCGGCTATCGATCACGTTCGGCGACGCTGCGGCGGATCATGTGCCCGGCTACGGCTTCGCCGCCGGCGACACTACGAACGCCGCCGCGCCCGAGCGCATCGTGCTGGTCGGCGGCGCCAACCGCCCGACCTTCGTCAACACCAGCGTCCACGCCCTCAACGCCTTCGACTACCTGTTCGACGCCGACGCCGGCGTGATTGGCTTCCGGAGGCTCGATCGCTGACGGCCGAACCTCGGGTGGGCAAAGGCACGCAGCGTCGTGTCCATGTCGCGCGGCCTTTGGACACGGAGCGCGTGGGCACGCTTCGCTTTGCCCACCCTGCGGCACGGGTGTCGCTGCCGCGTTGCTCTCGTCCCTTCCCCATGCAATCCTGCCGGGCATGTTCGCAACCCTCGGCACCTCGTCATGACAACCGCGCTCGTGTTCGGCGCCACCGGCTTCATCGGCGCGCAGCTGCTGCGCGGGCTACTGAACAGCGCTGACTATACACGCGTGATCGCCGTGGTGCGCCGGCCGCTGGCATTGAGCGATCCCAAGCTGACCGTGCTGATCGGCGATCTCGATCGCCTGCCTGCGCTAGCCCCGCAGCTGGTAGCCGATGACGCCTTCATCGCGATCGGCACCACGCGAAAGCAGACGCCGGATGAAGCCGCTTACTACCGGATTGACCACGACTATCCGGTCGAGGCCGCGCGCGTCGCACGGCAGAACGGCGCGCGTGCGGTGTTCCTGGTGTCTTCGGTCGGCGCCGATGCCAAGGCGCGCTCGTTCTATCTTCGCACCAAGGGCGAGACCGAGCGCGACGTGCTGGCGCTTGGCTTTCCGCACACCGCCATCTTCCGCCCATCAATGATCATGGGAGAACGCGCCGAGCACCGACCACTGGAGCGGCTATTCATCGTCTTGGCGCGCATCCTGAACCCGCTCCTGCTGGGTGCAGCCGATCGCTTTCGCGGCATCGACGGCGGCGACGTCGCACGCTCGATGATCGCTGCGGCGCGCAGCGATGCGACGGGCGCGCAGATCCATCATTGGCGCGAGATGATGGCGCTGCTTCGCCGCTGACGCGCGATCGGCGCGCTAAGCCTGCTTCAACCGCTTCTTGTAGGCGTCCGGGTCCATGTCTCGGATATCGACACTGAGGCTGGTGATGTCGGGGCAATGCTCCACCATGGACTGGCGCAGCGCGATGCTGAGCGCGACCTTCTGCTCGGTCGTGCGGCCTGCCAGCATGAAGACGGCGAGATGCACGAAGCTGTCGCGCTTGCCCGCGACCAGATAGTCGTCGAAGCTGCGGGCGCGCACCTTGATGTCGGCGGCGTTCATCACCCCGGTCGCCGCGGCCGTGGCGGCGAGCTGCTCGATCAGCCGCCCGACCCGGTCGCGGCCGAGATGATCGGCCGAATAGTCCATCACGAGATGCGGCATTGCCTCTGCTCCGTTCGCTTGTGTCGCCGGTCTTCTTTGGCGTTCACGCGGCCGCGGTCAAGGCCGGGGCGCGACTGGTCTGCTCGCCATGTTGCTGCCACCTCCGGCAATATAACCCGGCCGCAGGCGCCGCTGCGGGAGCAGCGCCATCAGCAAGGCGATCGCTCCGTTCATGCATCAGCTTATTTGTGTCGGCGTCCTCCTCACCCTGTCGTTTCTGCTCAACGCACCGCTCGCCGCTCGAATGGCGAGCGACGGCAATTGGGGCGAAGGACTCGGGATCCTGATCGGCCCGCTCGTGTTTTTCTATCTGGTCCACGTGCCGCTGTATTACGCAGTCCGATTGGTGCGCGGCGCGGCGCTTGCCAGTTTCACGGGGTCGAAGCTGAACTACATCGCGGCCGTGGTTGGTCTCGCCGGCATTCTCGGCACGCTCGCACAGCGCGTGCCGCACGCTGGTTAGCGCGTCCACGGGCCCTGCAAAGCCCGGATCTAACACTGCCACCTCCGGCATGTTGAAAGCGTGCAAACGGTGGCCCCCATTGCGCTGCGTCGCATCCGGGCGGCGCGCCAAGATTGACCGAAATCTCCGCCGCGGCGTTACACTGCCGTATGACGGATCCCAGCTTCATCCTCACAGCAGAGTTCGACCCTGACAGCTTTGCCTGGCTCGATGGGCTGCGGCGGGAACACTTTCCGCTGGAGCGCAACTGGCTGCCGGCGCATCTGACGCTGTTTCACACGTTAACGCCCGCCCAGGCGCAGCGAGTCCGCACGCTCTCGCGACCGGCCGAGCCGCTCGTATTGAGCTTCGTCGGGGTCCGCTTCCTCGGCCGCGGCGTGGCCATCGCAGTCGAAGCGCCGGGCCTCGCGCGGCTGCGTGCGGAGATCGTCACGGCGCTCGGCGGCGCAGTGACGCGGCAGGACGCGCAACGCTGGCAGCCGCACGTCACTATCCAGAACAAGGTCGCACCGGACACCGCACGTGCCCTCCACGAGGCGATGGCCGCCGACTTCACCCCGCGCCACGGCGCCGCGACCGGTCTGCTGCTGTGGAACTATCTTGGAGGCCCGTGGCGGCTCGACGCTAGGCTGCCGTTTGCTACGGAGACGTCCTAGTCCGAGTACCGCGACTCCGTGCCGGCGCAGCGGTGGTGCGCATCTAAGCCGCCAGCTCGTGGATCTCCGCCCGCATCCCGCCGCCCGCGATCTCCAGCTTCGCCAGCGTAATCGGCAACTTGAAACGCCGCCTGCCAGCGCTGCCGGGATTGACGAACAGCACGCCGTTTCTGGTCTCGATTTTCGGCACGTGGGAATGGCCGCTGATGACGACATCGATGTTGTCGGCCGCGGGATCGAGCGACAGCGACTTGAGGTCGTGCAGCACGTAGAGCGTCCGGCCCGCGATATGCAGCCGCTCGGTCTCGGCAAACGCATTCGCCCAGACGGCGCGATCAATATTGCCGCGGATGGCCGTCACCGGCGCCATTTGGCGCAGCGCGTAGATGATGGCGGGATCGCCGATATCGCCGGCATGCACGATGGCATCGACACCGGCAAGCCGGCGCACCGCCTCGGGCCGCAGCAGACCGTGCGTATCAGAGATGAGACCGATCAGAGTCATGGCAGGACAGCTTGTAGCGCGTCCGCACGTGCCGCGCGAGGGCACTGCGAAGGGCAAGGAATAGATCGCTTCACGTCGATTTTTCTGCGGCTTTTGTGGCCGCCGGCGAGGCGCCGCACACTCAGTCCCGGTGTTCCCATCCTTCGCAGCTCGCCCTGCGGGTGAGCACGTCAGGACAACGGCGCTAAGAGAGTTGCCCCGATTTTTCAGTTCTCCACTTCATCCGCAGCACATGCGGATTTCTCGTATCTGCCCCGTCTTCCTTAGAGGTGCTCCGGCTTGATCGCGCGTCGTCTCCCCGTTAGTTCAAGAGCTGGAGATGGCATGGGGGCGTCGATGATCAAGGATGCCAATCATCAGCGGGATCTGCGAAATCCGGTCACGACCCTGCGCAGAGAATACCCGGACAAGCACGCGCTTCCGATGCATTCCCACGCGCACGGGCAACTGATCTTTGCCACCACCGGCGTGATGGAGATTACTGCGAACGACAAGCTGTGGCTCGTGCCGCCGCAACGGGCCGTATGGATGCCGCCGGGCGTCGAACACCGCATGCGGGCCCGCGGCACGGTCGCGCTGCACACGCTCTACATTCGTCCGGACACTTGCCCGGCCCGCTTTGCCGACGAGCCTCTCTCGGTGCCGGTCTCGGGCCTTCTCCGCGAATTGATCCTGCGGGTCACCACGCGCCCGGAGCATTGCGACATCCACGGCCACGGCACCCACATGGTGCCGCTCCTGCTGGACGAACTGCGCGCGACGTCCGAGGCGCCATTGCACATGCCCGACATTGTCGACTGGCGACTGGCCCGCATCTGCGAGGCGATCCTGGCCGATACCAGCAACGACCTCAGCCTGGAGGAATGGAGCCGCGTCGTCGGAGCATCGACCCGCACGCTGGCGCGCCTGTTCCGATCGGAATTGGGTGTGTCATTCCGCACCTGGCGGCAGCAGGCGCGTGTTCTGGCGGCCGTCCCCCGGCTTGCCGCCGGAGAGCCCGTAATCGTCGTGGCCGCCGACCTCGGCTACGAAACACCGGGCGCATTCACGGCGATGTTCAGCCGCCTGACCGGACGCAATCCGAGCCGGTACTTTCGAAGATAGCCGATCGGCAGTGTCAGCCCCGGGACCCGAGCAAGCGCTCGCAGGTAACTCATTGCCTTACATCTGCGCAGGCGCTCGGATTGTCCGGTTCAGCGCAGAAGTTGTCTGATCGCAAGAAGAAATGCCGGCGCGCAGCCAATAGCCTAGGGCCAACACCAATGCGGGAGTTTGGCTGTGGACAAGTTGATCATAACGGCTGCCGTCAACGGCGGGATCACCGACCGCGACAAGAATCCGAACATCCCCTACACGCCGGAGGAAATCGCCAACGCTGTCTACGACTGCTGGAACGCCGGCGCGTCGATCGCGCACATCCATGCCCGCGGTCGCGATGGCGCGCCGAGCTACGATGAAGCGGTGTTCGAGGAGATCGTGGCGCGCATCCGCGCCAGGTGCAACATCCTGATCAATCTCAGCACCTCGGGCCTCAACCTGCCGCCAGGCAAGGAAAAACGCCTCGCCTGGAATCACCTCAAGCTGCGGCCGGACATCGCATCATTCAATTGCGGCTCGCTCAATCATGGCAGCAAGCCGTTCATCAATCCGCCGGCGCTGGCCAGAGAATTGGCCAACGACTTGCAGAAGTACGGCGTGAGGCCCGAGGTCGAGGTCTATCACTGCGGCATCATCGGTGAGGCGCTCGCACTAGTGAACAGCGGTCATCTCACCGCGCCGCTGAGCTACAACTTTGCGCTGGGCATTCCCGGCGGTGCGCCGGCGACCTGCAAGAGCCTGCTGCATCTCGTCGAAAGCATCCCACCCGGAAGTCACTGGTCGGCTCTGGCGATCGGGAGAGCCCAGTTGCCGATCAATCTGCACACCATGCTGCTCGGCGGCCATGTCCGTACCGGCTTCGAAGACAACGTCTATTATCGCTACGGCGAACTGGCCAAGAGCAACGCCCAATTGGTCGAACGCATCGTGCGCTACGCGCAGGACGTCGGCCGCCCGGTGGCGTCGTCCGCCGAGGCACGGGCGATGCTGCACATCGCCCCTGCCAGAACCTTCCAGGAGGCCTGAAGTGTCTGCAAGTTTTCCGGCGCTACGCTTGCGTCGGCTCCGCCGAACCGAAACACTCCGCGACCTCGTTCGCGAAACCCGGATTTCGACCGACGACCTGATCCACCCGCTGTTCATCGACGAAGGCCTCGACGAGCCCCGCGCCATTCCAACGATGCCCGGGCTCGTCCGGCTTCCCGAACGACAGCTCGCCGAGCACATCCGCACGCTGGCGCGCGATGGCCTGAAGGCGGTGATGCTGTTCGGGATTTCCCACCACAAAGATGCGGCGGGCAGCGATACATGGAATCCGGACGGCCTGGTCGCCCGTATGGTGCGGACCGCCAGGCAGGCCGCGCCGGAGATGATCGTCATTCCCGACCTGTGCTTCTGTGAGTACACCGACCACGGCCACTGCGGCGTCGTCGAAAACGGAGAGGTCGCCAATGACGCGACGCTGACCAACCTCGGCAAACAGGCCGTGGTGGCGGCCCAGGCCGGGGCCGACATCGTCGCTCCTTCGGGGATGATGGACGGTCAGGTCCAAGCCATCCGCGCCAGCCTCGACGCGGCGGGCTTCTGCAACGTCGCCATCATGGCCTATGCGTCGAAGTTCACCTCCGCGCTCTACGGCCCATTCCGCGCTGCCGCCGATTGCGGCCTGAAAGGCAACCGCGCCGGCTATCAGCTCGACCCATTGAACCGGCGCGGGGCGCTGCTCGAAGCACGGCTGGACGAGGCCGAGGGCGCGGACATCCTGATGGTCAAGCCCGGCCTGCCCTATCTCGACGTGCTGGCAGGCATCCGCGAGACGTCGCTGCTGCCTCTGGCGACCTATCAGGTCGGTGGCGAATACGCGATGATCAAATTCGCCGCGCAGGCCGGCGCGATCGACGAGCGTCAGACGGTGCTGGAAACGCTGGGAGCATTCAAGCGCGCCGGCGCCGACCTCATCGTCAGCTACTTCGCCCACGACGTCGCGCGCTGGCTCGCCAGTCCGGGTGCCTGACCGATACAGTGCGGTCGGAGCCCCTACACCCTTGAGTATAGTTACGCCGCCCCCCCGTTCGCTGCGATGCTGCATCAACATCAATATCGACAGGGGTGCCGATATGTCTTTCTCGCAGCCGAGCGGCCGACCGTCCGACGTCTCCGTCATCGATCCGGCCAGTCGTGAAATCGCGCGCCTGATGGCCGTGCTCGGGCATGACCTGAAGCAACCACTCCAGATCGCGATGCTGTATATCGAACGCGCCCTGCAGGAGGATCTCGCGTCGGCGGCCGCCCAGCGGCTGTCGGTCGCGATGAAAGCACTGGGCCGGCTCGATCTCGAACTCAGCGAGCTGGCCTGCGCATCGCAGTATCGGTCCAGCACCCAGACGCCCGAAGAGGCCGTCGATCTGGAACAGGTCCTCGACAAAGTCGACGGCGACTGGACCGAATACGCCCGCGCCACTGGCGTGCAGCTTCTCATCGAGAAACCCGCCATCGCAGTCCGATCCAACGAACCGATGCTGCAGACCATCCTGCGCAACCTCGTCGGCAACGCCGTGAAATTCTCGCCGCGCGGCGCCTGCGTCCGGGTTCGCTGCAGGATCGACGGGCGCAGCGCTGCGATCGATATCACCGACGCCGGCTGCGGCATCCCGGAGGCCGATCTCGGCCGGATCTTCGATGCCTTCCAGCGCTGCGACAGGGCCGGCGAGACCTCCGGCCTCGGGCTCGGCCTCTACATCGTGCGCGAGACCGCCCGCCTCCTTCGCCATCCGGTCACGGTCCGATCGGTCGAGGGCGAAGGCTCGACCTTCACCCTCGTCCTCCCGCGCTGCCTCGATTGAGTGCAGCGAGTCTCGCAGCACGAACTTCCCGCGGCCGCATCGTTCGAAGCTCGCCTTGCGGCGAGCTCCCAGGATGTGCCGATCAATAGCCGAGCGCCAGGCCATCCTTGCGGTGATCGGACGCGCCGAGAAGCACGCCCCGCTCGCGATCGATGCGGATCGCCTGGCAGCCGCCGATGGCTTCCTCGGTCCAGCGCGTCGTGTGCCCACGACGCTGCATCTCGTCGTGGATGTCCTGACCGATCGTGGTCTCCAGCGCCAGAGCGCCGTCGAAGCAGAAACTGCGTGGGCGCTCCGAGGCGTCCTGGATGTCGAGGCCGAGGTCGAGCACGTTCGAGATGAAGTTGGCGTGGCCCGCCGCCTGATAGTGGCCGCCCATCACGCCGAACGGCATCACCGCCTGATCGCCCTGCATCAGCATGCCGGGAATGATCGTGTGCATCGGGCGCTTGCCCGGCGCGAGCGAGTTCGGATGCCCCGGCTTGGCGCGGAAGCTCCAGCCGCGGTTGTGCAGCAGCACGCCGGAGTTCGGCGCATAGATGCCGCTGCCGAACGGATAGAAGATCGAATTGATCAGCGACACCGCGTTGAGATCGCGATCGACGACGGTCACATAGACCGTGTCGCGATGTTCGGTGTCGAACCACGGCTGCGCCTCACCGGCGCGCTCCATCGTGATCGCCTGCCGGATCTTGCCGATCACCGAGTCAGACAAGAAGCGCGCGGGCTCCAGCGGGCTAATCGCCGGATCGCAGAAATATGCATCGCGAGTCGCATAAGCGGCCTTGGTCGCCTCAGCGAGCAGATGAATTCGGTCGGCCTCGCTCAGCTTGCCGACGTCGAAGCCTTCGAGCACCCGCAGGATCATCAGCGCGGCCAGCCCCTGCCCGTTCGGCGGACATTCCATCACAGTGTAGCCGCGATAATTCGCCGAGATCGGCGTCACGTGCTCGCAGCGATGCGCGGCGAAATCCTCGACGGTGTGCGTGCCGCCGAGCTTGCGCAGCACCGCGACCATCTCCTCGGCAACCTCGCCCTCGTAGAAGCCGGCGCGGCCTTCCCGTGCGATCTTGCGGAGCGTCGCACCGAGCCGCGGCTGCGACCGCACATCGCCGATCTCCGGCACCTTGCCTCCCGGCAGAAACTGCTCGGCCGCATTCGGATCGATCTCGAGCCGCGCGCGAAACCGGCGCCAGTCCGAGGCCACGCGCGGCGTGACGCAGAAGCCCTGCTCCGCGGCCTCGATCGCCGGCGCCAGCACATCTTCCAGCGACAGGCTGCCGTGACGCTCGATCAACGTGCACCAGGCATCGATCGCTCCCGGGATGGTGACGGCCTCGGGTGATGTCGGCGGAATGTCGCGCGCGTCGCCGGCCGCATACTTCTCCGCGTCGGTGCCGACGGGCGTACGGCCGGAGCCGTTCAGCGCGATCGGGCGGCCGCCGCCCAACGCGACCATCGCAAAACAATCTCCGCCGATCCCGGTCATCTGCGGCTCGACCACGCCCTGCAGCGCGACCGCGGCGATCGCGGCGTCGATCGCATTACCGCCCCGGCGCAGGATATCGACCGCCGCCAGCGTCGCGCGCGGATGCGACGTCGCCGCCATGCCGTTCTGCGACACCGCGAGCGAACGGCCGGTCTTGTGAAAATCGCGCATTCTTCGTTCCTTGTTGGATTCAGTTCGCCGCTGATAGCGCCGGAAGCAGTGCGCGGCAAATCGGGCCATGCCAATCCTGCAGGGCAGACGCCGGAGCTATGGCAATCAATGCCACCGCCGCAACTGCACCGAGTATCAGGCCCGCGCCGATCGCCATCGGCGTCCGCAAGACGGCGACGGTCGCGTCATGATGGCGACAGCCGCGATCTGCTGCGCAGCCAGCGCCACGCAGCAAGAGCTGCGAGGCGCCGAACAGCAGCGCGATCAGACAGCACATTGAGGATCAGCCGGCGTGGCAGCAGGAGCCGCCGCCGGTCGCCTCACCATGCAGCACGCTGCGCGCATTGCGTTCCGGTGCGATGTCGCTGGCCGCGTTGGCGGCGAAGAAGCCGACCGGCTTCAACGTGAAGCCGGCATACTCGACCGGCATCACCGGAAAGTCTTCCGGCTTGCAGATGTGCGTGTGGCCGAAGCTGTGCCACACCACGATGTCTGCATTCTCGATCGGCCGGTCCTGCTTGACGTAGCGCGGCAGGCCGTCGCCGCCGGCGTGGACGTTCGGATAGTCGCCGCTGGCGTACTTCTCGGCGGGATCGAAGGCGGTGACCCAGACGTGCTTGGTGGCGAAGCCGCCGCGCTTGCGGACGTAGCTCTCCTCCTGCGCCAGCATCAGCGGGCTCGGAGTCACCACAAGCTTGTAGGACGGCGCGTTGCCTACCGAGTTCTTCACATTCGGGTTGCTGATCTTCCAGAACCGGCCAGTCTCGCCGTTGGCGATCGCCGTGCCTTCGCTCTCCCTGGTCATCACCCGCGTGGTGGTGTCGAACACGTTGCCATAGGGATTGTCGGGGCCGAACGGCTTCGGCACAAATTCGTGCTCGGTGACGGTGTTGCCGCCGCCATCGAGGTCCATATGCATCCGCACGTTGAAGAAATGCTGGTGGGTCGGGCCGCCGAGATTGTCGTCGACCATTCCGCCCCATTTGTAACGCTCCCCCGGCTGCACCGCCGTGGTCTGGATGATGCCGGTGAGCTTGGCCTCGAGCTGAATGGTGCCGTCCTGATACAGGTACCAATAGAACCCGTAGTCATAATTGCCCACCGTTGCGAAGAAACTGATCACCAAACGCCGCGAGCGCCGGACTTCAAACAGGCCGTTGCGGAATTCGTAGTGCTTCCAGAGAATGCCGTAATCTTCCTCGTGCATGCAGATCGCGTTCTTCATCACGAAGGGCGTACCCTTGTCGTCGGCCGCCGGCACGTCGAAATAATGGATGTGGCCGAGGCAGTCGCAGCCGAGTTCGAGCGCATTGGCGAGCATGCCAAGGCCGTACTCGCCAGCGTCGAATGCGGACTTCCAGAAATGATTGGGATTGGGATCGGCGTACGGCACCACCATCTCGGTGACGCTGGCGCGGTGGATCATCGCCCGCTTCCGCTCGCCGTCCTGATAGCCGAGCTGGTGCAGCACGAGCCCTTCGCGCGGCGTGAAGCCGACGCGAAAATTCCATTTCTGCCATTCGACGTTCCAGCCATCGACCTTGAAGCTGGCGCCTTCGGGCTGCTCGATATGCAGCGGCTTGATGTCAGTGCGCGGGTTGGTGATCTCGTGCGCGCCGTAGTTCCGCTTCTTGCGCGGGATCGGCACGATCGGATCCTCATCCAGCAGATCGACCACCTTGCCGGCGATCAGGTCGACCACCGCGACGACGCCCTCGATCGGATGCGCATACGCATTGTCCTGTGGGTGCTCGCGGAAAAAGCTGGTGGCGCGGACGATGCGGGCGCCGCGCTCGAACTCCTTGTCGAAGAAGCCGGAGGAAAACGGATCGACCTGCACGAGCTCGATTTCCGCATCGCTCAGGCCACGGCGCCTCATGGCGGCAAGCCAGCCGGGATCGGCCTTCACCACCGCTTCGGTCTTGTAGAACTCCTCGATCATCACCGGCGGTTGGCCGTAAGGGGGCGTGCTGGTCGGTACCACCCTGCGTGACAGGATGGTCGACGACGCGATATCGACGATATGCTCCGCCGCCTCGCCGTTCGAGATGTCCAGCGTCAGCACGAAAGCGCGGCGCGGCAGTGCGGCGCCGGCTTCGTAGTCGCGCAGTTCGGCTTTCAGCGGTTCTTCCAGCCGCACGGTCGGAAAACGGCAATGCGCCGGCCACGGCGCGGCGGCACGGACGACATCGCAGGCGGCTGCGATCTCGGCCTCGTTGAGCGGATCCAGCGGATGAGGCACGGATGCCTTCGCCGCGGGCTCGGGCTGTCGCTCGGTAGCTTCAGACATCATCTGGGACATGGTCGGCTCCATCCTGATCCGGTCGTGTTACATTCAGACTGTGGCAAGCGCACGGAACCGTTCCTGGCCGGGAGCGGCCGCGAACAATGCGCGCGTGTAGTCGTGCTGCGGGTGATGCATGATCTCGGCGGTCGGACCGGTCTCGACGATCTCACCATGACGCATCACCATGATGCGATCGCACAGTTCCGCCGCGACGCGCAGGTCGTGGGTGATGAACAGCATCGCCAATCCGAGCCGCGCGCGCAGATCCGCGAACAGCTTCAGCACCTGCGCCTGCACGGTGACGTCGAGCGCCGACACCGACTCGTCGGCGATCAGGATCTGCGGCTCGCTGACCAGCGCCCGCGCGATGCAGATGCGCTGACGCTGTCCGCCAGAGAATTCATGCGGCAGCCGGTCGAAGATATCGGCGTCCATGCCGACGAGCTCGAGCAGCGACCTCACCTTGTCGCGCGCGACTTCGGCCGGCACACCGAAATTGACGGCGCCCTCGATCAGCGAGCGGCCGACCGGCAGCCGCGGATTGAGCGAGCGATACGGGTCCTGGAATACGACCTGGATGTAGCGGCGCTGTAGCCGCAACTCTTCCTGCCCGGCCTTCGAGATGTCGCGGCCCATCAGCAGGATCTGCCCGGACGTCGGCGTCGCCAGCCGCGCCACGCAGCGCGCCAGCGTCGATTTGCCCGAACCGGATTCGCCGACGACGCCGAGGATCTCCCCCTGGTTCAGGGTGAAGCTCGCGCCTTTCAGCGCATGCGTGGTCGTTGTGGCGCCGAACAGCGAGCGCCGGCCATACACCATCTGCACGTCGCGGGCATCGAGCACAGGGGCTGCGGCTTCGGGCGGCGCGTTCGTCGATGCGCGGCCCTTCGGCACGGAGTCGATCAGCAACCGCGTGTAAGCTTTCTCCGGTGACTGCAGCACCTTGGCGGCCGGGCCACTCTCGACCACCTCGCCGCGCTGCATCACCACGACCTGATCGGCGATGTCCGCAACCACGCCGAAATCGTGAGTGATGAACAGCACGCCGATGTTACGACGCTCCACCAGCGACTTGATCAGGCCGAGGATCTGCTTCTGCGTGGTAACGTCGAGCGCCGTCGTCGGCTCGTCGGCGATCAGCAGCGACGGCGACAGCAGCAACGCCATCGCGATCATGACGCGCTGACGCTGTCCGCCCGAGAGCTGATGCGGATAGGCGTTCATCACCCGCTTGGGATCGCGCACCAGCATGTCGTCGAGCGTCGCCAGGATCAGCGCGTCCAGCGCGCTGCGCGACATCGGCGTCTCACCGTGAAATTCGATCACCTCGGCGAGCTGCGCGCGGATCGTCATCACCGGGTTGAGCGCGGTCATCGGCTCCTGGAAGATCATCGCCATCCGGCTGCCACGCAGCTTCCGCAGGCGCTCCGGATCGGCCCCGAGCAACTCCTCGCCGAGCAGCCGGATCGATCCCGCCCGCGCTGTCAGCGCATCCGGCAACAGCCCCATCACGCTGAACGACGTCACCGATTTGCCCGAGCCGGACTCGCCGACGATGCAGGCGATCTCGCCGGCGCCGATTGTCAGATCGAGGCCGCGCACGATCGGATCGCCCGACGGATCGTCACGACGGCCGACGACAAGTCCTTTGATCGTGAGAACCGGCTCGGTCATTTCAGGCGCCCTACCGACTTGGCCAAGCGCGGATCGAGCAGATCGCGTAGACCGTCTCCGATCCGGTTGATGGCGAACACCGTGAGTACGATGCAAAGCCCCGGCAACAGCATCAGCATCGGCTTGACCTGAAACACCAGGCGCGCATTCGCCATCATGTTGCCCCAGCTCGGAATCTCATCGGGCATGCCGATGCCGAGAAACGACAGCGACGCTTCGATCAGGATCGCCGAGGATGCGATGTAGGTCGCTTGCGCGATCAGCGGTGCCAGCACGTTTGGCACCATGTGCCGTGCGATCAAGGTCGGCGTCCGCGTGCCCATGCTGACCGCCGCCTCGATGTAAGGCTCCTCGCGGACGGTCAGCACCACGCTGCGCACCAGACGCGCCACCCGCGGAATTTCAGGGATGGCGATCGCGATGCAGATCGTCACCAGATCCGCCCCGAGCGCGCCAATCATCGCCACCGCGAAAAGGATCGCTGGAATGGCCATGACGCCGTCCATCGCGCGCATCAGCAGCCCGTCAACCCAGCGCACAGCCCCCGAGACCAGCCCCAGCAGCGCGCCGAACACCACCGCAAGCAGAGCCACCACGCCGCCGACCAGCAGTGACACGCGACTGCCGTAGATCAGCCGGCTGTAAACGTCGCGGCCGAGATGGTCGGTGCCGAGCCATGCAGCGGCGCTCGGCGGCTTCAGCCGCAAGCGTGGCTGCACGGCGGCCGGATCGACCACGCCGAGCGCGCTGGCGAAGATCGCGATCAGGATCAGCGCGCCGAGCACGATCGAGCCGAACAGCACCGCCTTGCTGCGGAAGATGCGCGGCAGCGATCGCGTTCGCTTGGGCGCGGCGTCGGGCGATGCGGCAACCATCACGCTCATGACAGCGAAATCCTCGGGTCGAAGGCAGCGTAGCTGAGGTCGATCACCAGATTGATGAGCACGTAGACGCCGCCGAACACGATGATGACGGCCTGGATCACTGGGTAATCGCGGGCCATCACCGAATCCACGGTGAGCCGGCCGAGACCGGGCAGATTGAAGATACTCTCGGTGATGACCACGCCGCCGATCAGCAGCGCGACGCCGATGCCGATGATCGAGACGATCGGCACCGCCGCGTTGCGCAGCGCGTGCCGAAAGATCACCGTCCGCTCGGGAAGCCCCTTGGCCCGCGCGGTGCGCACGTAATCGTCGGACATCACCTCGAGCAGGCTGGTCCGAGACACCCGCGCGATCAGCGCCACATAGACGAAACTCAGCGTCAGCACCGGCAGCGTCAGATGCCACAGGAAGCGGCCGATCCCGCCCGCCAACGGCGCGTAGCCCTGGACCGGAAACAGGCCTGCCTGCATCGACAGGAGATAGATCCACACATAGCCGACAGCGAAGGTCGGGACCGCGAAGCCCGCGGTAGTCATCACCGAGGTGAGCTGATCGACGATCCCGCCACGGCGCCAGGCCGCATAGACCCCGAGCGGCACGCCGATCACCACCGACACCAGCATGGTCAGCAGCGACACCGCGATCGTCGGCGCGGTGTGCTGACCGATCAGCCGCAGCACCGGCGTGCCCGACACGATCGAGGTGCCGAGATCGCCGTGCAACACCCGCCAGCCCCAATGCAGGAACTGCATGATCAGCGGTTGATCGAGGCCGAGCCGCGCCCGGATCGCGGCGATCGCTTCCGGTGTCGCGTTGTCACCTGCGAGTTGCGCAACCGGATCGCCCGAACTGATGCGCAGCAGCACGAAGGCGATCAGCGCGACCGCGATCAGCACCGGCACGGTCGCGGCGATACGCCGCCCGATGAGCAGCAGGACCTGCACGTCACACCTTCTCGACGTTCCAGAACAACGGCGCCGGAGCCGCGACGATGCCGCTGAGTGCCTTGGAATGGCACACTGGCTGCTTGATCAGGCCGCCCGGAATGTGAGTCACGACCTCGTAAGCGCGTGCCTGGATCGCGTCGGCGACCGACTTTTGCGCGTCGGCACTCGGTTCCATCGCAAACTTCGCACGCAGCGCCTCGACCTCGGCGTCCTCCGGCCAGCCGGGAATGCCGCTCGCCTTGCCGCGAGTATCGATCAGCGTGTTGGTGAGCGGATTCATTAGGTCCGAGGTTGTCGTCACGTAGTGATAGATCGACCAGCCGCCCTGGGCTGCCGCCTCGGTCTTGGCGCGCCGCGCCAGGATCGATCCCCAATCCATCGTCAGAACCTGGACGTTCATGCCGAGCGCGCGCAACTTCTGCGCCGTCACGGTCGACGAGCCGTAGAGCATCGGCGAGTCGGTGCCCTGCATCATCACCACCGGCGCGCCGTTGTAGCCGCCCTTCTTGAGCAGATCCTTGGCCCGCGCGAGATCGGGCTTACCGTTCCAGCCGGTCTCCGAGGCGAACGGGGTATTCGGCCCGAACATCGCGGCGCTCGGCTGGTAGTAATCGGGATTGCCGACCTGGGCTTCCAGCCAGTCGACCTGATCGCTGGCATACATCAGCGCCTGCCGGATTTCCGGGCGGTTGAACGGCTCGGTCAGCCAATTCATCCGCACCACCGACATGAAGCCGAGCGGATTGTAGTCGGCCACCACGAGCTTCTTGTCCTGAGCCAGCTGCGGCAGCAGATCGTGCGGCGGCGCCTCGAGGAAATCGATCTCGCCGTTCGACAGCGCGTTGGCGGCGGTCTGCATGTCCGGCATGCTGATCCACTCGTAGCGGTCGATCTTCACGACCTTGCCGCCGGCGAGCCCATCCGGCGCTTCGGCGCGCGGCACGTAGTTCGGATTGCGTTCGTAAGCGGCGCGGCTTCCGGGCTGGAACTCGGACGGCAGGAAGCGGAACGGCCCCGAACCGATGAACTCGGTGACCGGCTGCTCCGGTGGCTGCTGCGCGAGCCGCGCCGGCATGATGAACGGAAAGATGCTCGCCGGCTTCGCCAGCGTCTGCAGCACCTGACCATAAGGCGATTTCAGCACGATCTGGAAAGTGCGCTGATCGACCGGCTTGAACTCGGCCACATAGCCCATCATCCGACCGCCCATCGTGTCGCGCTTGCCCCAGCGCTGCAGCGACGGAATGACGTCGGCCGAGGTCACCGGCGCGCCGTCGTGAAACGCCAGGTCGGGGCGCAGCACGAAGGTGTAGGTCAGGCCGTCGGAAGACACTTCGTGGCTATCGACCATCTGCGGACGGATCTGAAACTTCGAATCCATCGCGAACAGCGTGTCGTAGATGTTGAGGCCGTGATTACGCCCGGTCCACGCGGTGTTGATCACCGGATCGGTCGCGCGCAGCGGCGCGTGCATCACGGCGCGGATGGTCTTGGACGAAGCACCGCGCGCGATGTTCGGCAGCATGCCAGCCGCGAGCGACGCGGCCCCGGCTTTCAGGATCGTGCGGCGATTCAAGGTCGTCAGCATGGAGGGCTCCTGGTGAAGATCGGTCGATTAGGACGCGGCGACATGCGCGGCGATCGCGCGGTAAGCGGCGAGCCAGCGATGGTCGAGCGGGATGTCCATCGCCTTCGGCTGGGTCGCGAGCTTGACGATGACGGTGTCGGTCTGGACGTCGACGTAGATCCACTGGCCGTGGATGCCGATCGCGGCGAGATCGCCGCGCGCCGGGTCGATCGTGTACCACTTGCTGCGGTAGCGGCCCCCGGGGAATATCTCGGCGAGGTCGCCGTCGGCCCAGGCCTGGGAGTCTCCGTTGGCGTGGATGTCGTCGATCCACCAGCCGGGCACGACCTGACGGCCTCCGACATTGCCGCGGCAGCGGATCATCTCGCCGAACCGCGCCAGATCGCGCGCGGTGGCGGAGATGCCACCGGCGCTACGTGAGGCACCGAGCGCGTCGAGCGTCATCGACGCATCCTCAGCGGCGCCCATCGGCTGCCACAGGTATTCAGACAGTATCTTCGAGTAGGACGCGCCGCAGGCACGCTCATAAAGCCAGCCTAGCGCGTCGGTGTTCGGCGACACGTAGTGAAATACTTTGCCGTGCGGCTTGCCGCTGGCACGCATCTTCGCGAGCATGCTGCGCTGATCGGTGACCTCGACGCCCGGCGGCGGCAGGTCCCAGCCCGACGCATAACGATAGCGCGCGACGTCGCCGGCGGGATCCTCGTAGTCCTCTTCGAAGGCGATGCCGACCGTCATGTCGAGCAGATGGCGCACCGTGCAGCCACCATCATAAGCGGAGCCTTTCAGCTCTGGCAGATAGCTCACGACCAGCGCATCCGGATCGATCAGCCCGCGCTCGACGAGGATGCCGCCGAGTGCGCCGGTGATCGACTTGGTGACCGAGCAGATCAGATGCGGCGTCGTCGCGGTCATGCCGTCGCCGTACCACTCGTGCACGAGCGTGCCGCGGTGCATCACCAGCAATGCATCAGCGAACGTGTCCTGCAGCGTCGCGGCGACAGATGTTGGAGTGCCATCGGGAGCCACGAAGCCGAGGCTTGCCAGTTCGCGCGGCGCCATCGGCAACGGTGACGGCTGCTCGGCACGGCGGATGGCCGCGGTCGGCAGAATCTCCCGCGCGTGGGTGAAGCCCCACCGGATGGCTGGGAAAGTTCTCCAATTGGCGCGGGTTACCTGCGCCTGCGGGGCAGCTGGACTGCCGCGCATGAGTTGGCTCGGTCGCATCGTTGACTCCCGGCGCCGCGTTTTCTGATACCGTTCAGAGACGGCTGCAGCGCGCGAGAGGTATCTGAGCCCACCGGGAAAGCGGGTGTTATCGAAAATCGGCAAATCTCGTGGGAGACACGAAGCAGCGGTCCAAGCTTGGCGTGAAGTTTGCTTTGAGAGCGACAGATGCAAAGCACCGAAGCTCTGACACATCCCGTCTCGGCCGCCGAGACCTCGGCCGGCCTGTCGTGCAACACCGAACAACACCCGTTTGCGCGGGTTCTGCAGGCCAGCAGCGCCGATGTGGACGAGCACTGCGCCAGTCTCGGCGCCTGGCGACTTGCTTATGATCAGATCAGCGCCGGCGCATTTCGCGGCAGCTTCGCCCTGCTGTCGCTGCCGAGCGTTGAAGTTTTTCGCGAGAATACCAGCCGGCAAGTTCGGCAGTACGGTCAGCTCGGGGTCGACCGGTTTGGAATCGGCCTGCCCTGGCACACGAATGGCGAGGTCAGTTTTAACGGCGTGAGTATCACGCCGGCCCGCGTGATCGCCTGTTTCGACGCCGAGGTCGACATGTGCACGCCGGAGCAGTTCGAGTTTCGCGGCATCGTCACCAGCGCCAAGCTGGTCGAGGGACTCGCCGATACGCTCGGCATCACCCTGCCCCACGATGCCTGGCATCAGATACGCGCGGTCGAGATGGAATCTGCCGCACTGCAGCGGCTACGGGACTTGCTCACGGCCGTTTGCGACACCATTGCGGCCTCTCCAGCAGCGTTCGACGAACCGGCCGTCTCCCAGGCACTCGAGGACGCCATCCTGATCGAGATCACCGACATGCTGCCGACCGCGCGGACCTGTGACGAGGTGCGCAGCGCTGCGGCACGCAAGCGCACCGTCGACCGCGCTTGCGAACTGATGCTCACCACCGGCGACGAAGCGGTGTCGATCCTCGATGTCTGCAAACATGTCGGCGTCAGCCGGCGAAAGCTCAACTACTGCTTTCAGCATGTGCTCGGGACCACGCCGGTCAACTACGCGCGTGCGGTTCGGCTCAACCGCGTGCGGCGCGATCTCAAGCACTGCCGCGATCCGCAGACCGGCGTCTATGACGTCGCGGCGACGCACGGCTTCTGGCACTTCAGCCAGTTCTCGCTCGACTACAAGCGGCACTTCTGCGAACTGCCGTCGGAAACTCTGCGGCGCGCCCGCGCCGCGTAGAGCCGTTCCTAGTGGCGGCGCTTGGACTTCGCCTTCGGCTGCGCGACGGGCTCCTGCCCCCGATCGATCGAGGTCAGCCGGCCGGCCGTGAAGGTGTAGATGCCGGCGCGGGGTCCCTTCGAATAGGTCAGCACCGCGACGCGGTCGCCCCGCGGATTGGTCGAGAGGCTGACATTGTCCGGGGTGCCGATACCGCGGGCGACGTCGCACTCGGTGTGATTGAGCGCCACCGTACCGCTACGGGCGGCGGCTGCGTCGGCTTCGGCGCCGGGCTGCGGCATGCCCGGGCATGCTCCATCGGCGCTGATCAGATCCTCCGGCGTCACCGGCTTGTCCGGCGTCAGCGGCGGCGTTTCGATCGAGATGTTCTTGATGAACACGCGGCCGGGCCGCGAGAACCACTCGGCGTCACGCGAGAAATAGTCCGACGCGTTTGAACAGCCCGCGAGCAGCGGCGCCGCCAGCACCAGCGAGAGCATCACTGGGCGGCAGGAAAGCTTGTGTTGCACGATTGATTTGATCCCATCCCGCTGCATCAGCATTCGTCCAAACATCGCTTTACGGCACCACCGTGACCGGCACCTCGCAGCGCCCGGAAAGCACCAGCCTATCGTTAACGACCCCGCTGCCCTATTGGCGCCGCTGCCACCGCCCCTCGGCATCGGCCTGCCAATAGGTCACATCGAAGCCGCGAGCCTTGCACTGCTTCCAGGCATCCCGCGCCATCGCGACGGCATCGTCGTCATCGCCGTCGAACAGCAGCACCATGCGGTCGTAGCTCTCGGCATCGGCCGGCAGCGCGGCATTGTCGAGCAGAAACCGTACCGCCGCGGCGTTCGGGTTGCTGTCCTCAGCGGTCAGAACGATCGGCTGCTGCGCCGCATCGGCGACACGCCAGGTCGCATGGGGAAGAAACGAATCGTCCCGATACGTCCACAGATGCGCGTCGAGCGTGTCGGCGCGCTCCTCCGAGCCCGCCTGCACGACGACGCGCCATCCGCGCGCCAGCGACTTTTCGAGCAATGGCGGCAGCACCTGCTCGATCGTCCGTCCCTGCAGATGATAGAACAGCACCTCGGTCATCGCATCCGGACTACTTCTTGGCTTCGTAGTACTCCGCCACGAGCGTGTTCAGCAGCCGCACGCCGTATCCCGAGCCCCAGCTCCGGTTGATGTCGGTCTTCGGCGCACCCATCGCGGTTCCGGCGATATCGAGATGCGCCCAGGGCGTTCCGTCCACGAAACGCTGCAGGAACTGCGCCGCAGTGATCGAACCGCCGTTGCGCGAGCCGGTGTTCTTCATGTCGGCGAACTGGGAATCGATCTGCTTGTCGTATTCCGGGCCGAGCGGCATCCGCCACACCTTCTCGCCGGTCGAGAGGCCGACCTCGGTCAGCCGCTGCGCCAGTTCGTCGTTGTTGGAGAACAGGCCGGCGTGGTCGGTGCCGAGCGCCACCATGATGGCGCCGGTCAGCGTCGCGAGATCGACCATGAATTTCGGCTTGTGCTTCTGCGCGACGTACCAGAGCACATCGGCGAGCACGAGCCGGCCTTCCGCGTCGGTGTTGATGATCTCGATGGTCTGCCCGGACATCGAGGTCACGATGTCGCCCGGCCGCTGCGCGTTGCCGTCCGGCATGTTCTCGACCAGGCCGATCGCGCCGATCACGTTGACCTTCGCCTTGCGGGCCGCGAGCGCATGCATCAGGCCGACCACACAGGCCGCGCCGCCCATATCGCCCTTCATGTCTTCCATGCTGGCCGACGGCTTGATCGAGATGCCGCCGGTGTCGAAGCAGACGCCCTTGCCGACGAAGGCGATCGGCTGCTCGCCCTTCTTGCCGCCGTTCCACCGCATGATCACGGTGCGGCCGTCATGCTCCGAGCCCTGCGACACGCCGAGCAGCGCGCCCATCTTCAGCCGGGTCATCGCCGCGACGTCGAGGATCTGCACTTCGACGCCGAGCTTCTTGAGCTGAGCGGCGCGCTTGGCGAACTCGTCCGGATACAAGACGTTCGGCGGCTCGTTGACCAGTTCGCGGGCGAGGATGACACCATCGACCACGTGGCTCTCGGGGGTAAAGGCCTTCTTAGCCGCGGCAACGTCCGCAACCGCGATCGACACGGTGGTGTCGACCGGGCCCTGCTCGTCATCCTTCTTCTTGGTCTTGTAGCGGTCGAACTTGTAGGCGCGCAGGCGGATGCCCGAAGCGATCGCGGCGGCCTGCTCCGGCGCCATTGCGGCCGCCGGCAGTTCGGCGATTACCGAAACGGCGGTGTCCCCGCCGCCGATCTTGCCGGCAATCGTGCCGCCCAGCTTGAGAACGTCGAAGTCCTTCAGATCGGTCGCCTTGCCGGCGCCGACCACGATCAGCCGGCCGACCTTCAGCCCTTCCGGAGCCAGGATATCCAGGGCCGAGCCCGACTTGCCCTTGAACTGGCTCGCCGCCGCAGCCCGCTTCACCGTGGCGGCCGCGATGCCCAGCGCTTTGCTGGTCGCCGATCCGAACTTCAACGCGTCGTCGCAGAACACGACCAGCGTGCCGCGGACGGCAGCAGAAAACGGGACGAAGCCGACCTTGACGGCGTCGGACATGAGCATTCCTCCAAAAAAGGCGAGCAGGCCGTGATGGATACGGCAGGCGCTGGTGCGATTTGTTGTTTTGGAGCCCCACGCCTCCAAGTCAAGCCGACATCTTCATCAGCTTCGTGTGTCTGCGAATAACAATCCGGCGATTCTCCTCTCGAACCGCCGGCGTCGACCAGGACCGGCAAGCCCCGCCAACACCTCAATCCGGTGCAATGACACCGCATCAGGCGCCAAAACCGTGGCCTCGGGGGTACAGTCGGGCAAGATTAACCATGTCCAGAAGCCGCCGTCGGTCAGCCATTTTGTTGACAGATCAGATAGATGGTAATGCGATCGTGGGATAGCCCGCGAGGTTGGCCGCCTGGGGAGGACTCGGTTTCGGGTCCTGGCGGCAATCATCCGGGTCTAGGGGAATTCGCCGGCCGATGGGCTCCATCGATAGCTATATATTCCGCACGACTCTGACGTCGTTTGCGGTGGTGATGGCCAGTCTCACCGGCGTGATCTGGATTACCCAGGCGTTGCGCGGCATCGACCTGATGACCAGCCAGGGCCAGACCATCCTGACCTTCCTGGGCCTGACCGGCCTCGCCGTGCCGGTGCTGATTCTCGTGATCGCCCCGATCGCACTGATGATCGCGGTGGCGCACACGCTGAACCGCCTCGCCACCGATTCCGAGATCATCGTGATGAACGCCGCTGGGCTGTCGCCGCTGCGGCTGTTCCGCCCCTTTGTTTACGCCACGCTCGTCGTATCGGCGATCGTCATCCTGATCGGCGCCTACATCGCGCCCGACGGCCTGCGCCGGATCGCCCGATGGGACAGCGAGATCACCGCCGACGTGCTCGCCAACGTGCTGCAGCCCGGCCGCTTCGCGCAGCTCGAGCAGAATCTCACGATTCGGGTCCGCGAGCGCCAGCCCGGCGGGCTGCTGGTCGGCGTATTCATCGACGACCGCCGCGATCCCAACGACCGCGTCAGCATCATCGCCGATCACGGTACGGTGCTGAAGAACAATGAAGGCTCGTTCCTGGTGCTCGAAGACGGCCACCTCGAGCGATTCCAGGCGGGTCAGCAGGAGCCGGCGCTGGTGGCGTTCAGCCGCTATGCGTTCGACATGTCGAAATTCTCTCGCGCCCGAGACGTCGCCTACGGCATTCGCGAGCATTATCTTTGGGAGCTGATGTGGCCGGATCCCAACGATCCGCTGCTGAAGCAGCTGCCGACGCAGTTCCGCTCGGAAATGCACGACCGTCTGCTGGCGCCGATCTATCCGTTCTTCTTCGCTGCGGTGACCTTCGCGTTCCTCGGTCTCGCGCGCACCACCCGTCAGAGCCGCAATTTCTCGATGATCGGCGCGGTGCTGTCCGCCTTCGTGGTGCGGCTGGCCGGATTCGCGCTGTCGGTCATCGCCAATCAGACTCCTTATGTCGCGGGCCTGCAGTATCTGTTGCTGATCGTGGCGATCGCCCTCAGCGTCTGGCTGATCCGCCGAAACGTCGTGATCGAGCCGCCCGCCAAACTTGTCGACGCGCTCAATGCCCTCACCGCCTCGCTGAGCCGGCTCGTCCGGCGTCCGATGCCGGCCTGAGGAGCACGCCATGGTGTTGAACACGCTCGGACGCTACCTCGCTGCCCGGTTCGTCATCTCTGCCCTCGGTGTATTTTTCGGGCTGTTCGTGCTGCTGGTGTTCGTCGATTACATCGACCTGCTCCGCCGCGCCGGCGGCCTCGCGGTGTCGGCACTGACCATCGCCCAGGCTTCGTTCTATCGCGTGCCGCAATTGCTCGAGCGGCTGCTGCCGTTCTGCATTCTGATCGGCGCCATGACCTGCTACCTGGCGCTGTCGCGCCGCCTCGAACTGGTCATCGCGCGCGCCGCCGGTCTGTCGGCCTGGCAGTTCATCTCGCCGGCGCTGTGGAGCGCGCTCGCACTCGGCGTGTTCGCCAGCATCGTGTTCAATCCGATGTCGGCCTACATGCAGGAGCGCGCCAAGCAGATGGAAGCCGAACTGTTCGGCCAAGGCTCCGGCAGCCTACAGGACGCCAACGGGTTCTGGATGAATCAAGTGAGCCCGGAAGGTCAGGCGATCATCAACGCGGCCCGCAGCCAGCAGCAGGGCGCGGTGTTGTCGGGCATCAGCGTCTTCCGCTTCGAACCCGACTTCCAGTTCAAGGACCGAATCGAAGCCCGGGAAGCCGTGCTCGAACCCGGCTATTGGCTGTTGAAAGACGTGCGCCGCTACACGCTCGACGACGCGCCGGTGCAGCAGGACACCCTGAAGTTGCCCACAGCGCTGACGCTGGCTCAGGTCCGCAACAGCTTTGCCACCCCGGAAAGTGTGTCATTTTGGCAACTTCCGTCATACATCAAAGCGTCCGAAAGCTCCGGCTTTGCGACCTCAGGATACCGGCTGCAGTATCATAAGCTCTTGGCAAAGCCGTTTTTGCTGGCTGCGATGGTCATGCTAGCTGCTTCTGTCAGCTTGCGATTCTTCCGTTTCGGCGGCGTGCAAAAGATGGTTTTGAGTGGCGTGGGGGCAGGCTTTCTGCTCTATATCCTGTCGAAAGTGACTGAGGACTTGAGCAAGGCTGAGTTGATGCATCCGCTTGCTGCGGCGTGGTTGCCCGTGTGTGTGGGCGGTCTCGCTGGATTTTTAGCCTTGCTGTACCAGGAGGACGGGTAGTGGCCATGATCGCCGCCCTCCGCGATTTGCTGCCGTTTTCGCGGCGGCGCACCATCGTGCGCCGTAAGCGTTCGCTCATGGCAAGCTGCGCGATCCCGCTCGGCGTGCTGCTGCTCGCCGGTGCCGCCGATCTGGCGACGATCTCGTCGGCCGACGCGCAGGCGTACACCTATAATCCGCGCCCTGCCCGCCCTCGCCCGCCCCAGGCGGCGAATAACGGGCAAATGCTCGTGCAGGCGACTGAGGTCAATTACGACTACAACAACAAGCGCGTGTCGGCCGTCGGCAACGTGCAGATGTTCTACAACGGCACCTCCGTTGAGGCCGACCGGCTGGTCTACGACCAGAACACCAAGCGCTTGCGGGCCGAGGGCAACGTCCGGATGACGGACGCGACCGGCCGCATCACCTATGCCAACATGATCGACCTCAGCGACGACTACCGCGACGGTTTCGTCGATTCGCTGCGCGTCGATACTGCCGAGGACACGCGCATCGCCGCGTCGCGCGCCGATCGCACCGACGGCGACTACAACGTGTTCCAGAACGGCGTCTACACGGCCTGCGCGCCGTGTAAGGACGATCCGAAGAAGCCCCCGCTGTGGCAGGTCAAGGGCGCCCGGATCATCCACGATCAGACCGACAAGATGCTGTATTTCGAGAACGCCCAGCTCGAATTCTTCGGCGTTCCGATGGCCTATCTGCCGTATTTCTCGACGCCCGACCCGACGGTGAAGCGCAAGACCGGCTTCCTGATGCCGTTCCTGACGTCGAACAGCACCTTCGGCGTTGGCTTCGAAGTCCCGTTCTATTGGGCGCTCGCCCCCGACTACGACCTGACCCTGACGCCGCGCATCACGACCAAGCAAGGCGTGCTGATGCAGGCCGAATTCCGTCAGCAACTGCTGAACGGCGCCTATCAGATCCGTGCGTACGGCATCAGCCAGAGCGATCCGTCGGCGTTCTCGGGTCAGCCCGGCGACCGCAACTTCCGCGGCGGCGTCGATACGCAAGGCCAGTTTGCCCTCAACGACAAGTGGGTGTTCGGCTGGGAGGGCGTGCTGCTCTCCGACCGCGCCTTCTTCCTGGACTACCGTCTGTCGCAGTATCGCGACAGCTGGGGCACGTTCCTCAACCAGACCACCGAAGCGACTTCGCAGATCTATCTGACGGGCGTCGGCAATCGCTCGTATTTCGACCTGCGCGCGATCCATTATCTCGGATGGGCGGCTGCCGACATTCAGGGGCAGATCCCGGTCATCCACCCGGTGCTGGACTACAACAAGACCCTCGATCACAACATCTTCGGCGGCGAGTTCAGCTACAAGACCAACTTCACCAGCCTGAGCCGGCAGACCGCGCAGTTCGATCCGATCACGACGATCGCGAACACCTCGGGGCTGTGCCTGAACACGTCGGCAGATCCGGCCGCACGCCTGCCGTCGAGCTGCCTGCTGCGTGGCATTCCGGGCACCTACACCCGCGCCACGTTCGAAGGGCAATGGCGCCGGTCGTTCACCGACTCCTGGGGCCAGATCTGGACCCCGTTCGCCTCGCTGCGCGCGGACGCGATCGACTCGTCGATCTCGAACCAGCCCGGCGTGTCCAACTATCTGCCGGTCGGCGACACTCAGGCTTTCCGGGTGATGCCGACGGTCGGCATGGAATATCGCTATCCGTTCATCAACGTGCAGCCGTGGGGCACCACGACGATCGAGCCGATCGCTCAGGTCATCATCCGCCCCAATGAAACCTATGCGGGCAAGCTGCCGAACGAAGACGCGCAGAGCATGGTGTTCGACACCAGCAATCTGTTCAGCGTCGACAAGTTCTCCGGATACGACCGCGTCGAAGGCGGCGGCCGCGCCAATGTGGGCATTCAGGCCACCACGCAGTTCGACCGCGGCGGCTCGATCAACGTGCTGTTCGGCCAGTCCTACCAGCTGTTCGGCATGAACTCGTATGCGGTGAAGGACATCACCAATACGGGCCTCGATTCCGGCCTCGCTACCACCCGCTCCGACTACGTGGCGCGCGTGTCGTATTCGCCGAACTCGACCTACAAGTTCACGACCCGGGCGCGGTTCGACGAAGCCACCGGCGCGGTCAACCGGTTCGAAGCCGAGGCTTCCGCGTCGTTCAACCGCTGGTCGATCAGCACCATCTACGGCAGCTACGCGGCGCAGCCCGATCTGGGCTTCCTCACGCGCCGTCAGGGCATCCTGACGACCGGCTCGGTGAAGGTCGCGTCGAACTGGGTCGTGTCGGGCGGCGCTCGCTGGGACCTTGAGGCGAACCGCATCAACCAGTATATCGTGGGTGCCGGTTACGTGGACGATTGCTTCGTCCTCGCGCTGAATTACGTGACCGGCTACGCGTACACCAACTACGGAACCACGCCGACGCTCAATCATTCGGTGATGCTGCAGATCGGATTGCGCACCATCGGCATGAGCGCGATGCAGCAGAGCGTCTCCGGCGCATCGAGCGGCCTTCAATAGCGCCGCACAGCCGGGGGCAACCCCACTCCGAACAACACACATCGGCTGGGAGGCACACGCGACCCATGACGACGAAGCTTTTCTTTCGCATTCTCGGCGCTGCGCTGGTCTGTGCGGCGATAACGGGCGGCGGAACCGGCGTCGCGCGCGCGCAGAGCGTCGCGGTCATGGTCAACGGCGAACCCATCACCAATTTCGACATCGACCAGCGCTCTCGCCTGGACAGGCTGTCGCACCAGTCGCGTAGCCGCCAGCAGATCCTGGACGAGCTGATCGACGAAAAAGTGAAGATCCGCGAAGCCAAGAAGTACGGCGTCAATCCGAGCGACTCCGAAATCGAGTCGTCGTTCTCGAGCATGAGCTCGCGGATGCGAATGACGCCGGACCAGATGACGAAAATGCTGGCCGGTCAGGGCATTCGCGCCGAAACCCTGAAGTCCAAGATTAGGGCCGACATGGTCTGGACGAGCTTGGTGCGGGGCCGCTTCAAGGACAGCCTGCTGGTCGGCGAGAAGGACATCCAGGCCCAGCTCGCGGCTGCGGGCGGCGGCGACAAGGGCAGCACCGAGAGCTTCGAGTATCAGATGCGCCCGATCGTGCTGATCGTGTCGCGCAGTTCCGACGGCGGCGCCATGGAAGCGCGCCGCAAGGAAGCCGAGTCGCTGCGCAGCCGCGTCCAGAGCTGCGAGGACGCCGACCGCATCTTCAAGGCGCTGCCCAACGCCGCGATCCGCAGTATGGTGGTGAAGACCTCGGCCGACCTGCCGCCGGCGCTTCGCGATATCCTCGACAAGACGCCGGTGGGCCAGTTGACCGCACCGGAAGCGACCCGGCAGGGCATCGAAATGGTGGCGCTGTGCAGCCGCAAGCCGACCACCGCCGATACGCCGAAGAAGCGCGAGATTCGCGACAAGATGTTCGCCGAGAAGTTCTTGGCGAAGTCGAAAGACTATTTGCGCGAGGTGCGCGCTGCCGCGATGATCGAGTATCGTGGCGGAGCGGATGCGGGCCGCAGCAGCCGCTAACGGATGCCGCAGCCGCGGGGCGGCGGACGGACAGACATGATCAAGCCTCTAGCCCTGTCGCTCGGCGAACCCGCGGGCATCGGCCCGGACGTCACCATCGCAGCTTGGCTGCGTCGCGACGCGGCGCAGCTTCCTGCGTTCTACCTGCGCGGCGATGTCGCCTGCATCGCACGCCGCGCGCATGCACTCGGCGTCGAAATTCCGATCGCCGAGGTCGCGATCGAGGATGCGTCCGTCACGTTCGCCCGCGCCCTCCCCGTTGTCGCCACCGGTCATATCGCGACGGCCGCGCCCGGTAAGCCGGACGACACCAGCGCCGCCGCCGCGATCGCGGCGATCCGCAGTGCGGTTGATGACGTGCAAAGCGGCCGCGCGGCCGCGATCGTCACCAACCCGATCGCCAAGAGCGTGTTGTATCAGGCCGGCTTCGCGCATCCCGGCCACACCGAATTCCTCGCCGAACTGGCGCGCGACAACGGCCCCGCGCCGCAGCCGGTCATGATGCTGTGGTGTCCCAGCCTTGCGGTCGTGCCAGTGACGATTCACGTCTCGCTGCGCGACGCGATCGCACAACTCACCACCGAGATGATCGTCTCCACCACGCGAATCGTGGTCCGCGACCTGCAGAGCCGCCTCGGGATCGCAACGCCGCGGTTGGCCATCGCTGGTCTCAATCCGCATGCCGGCGAGGACGGCTCGCTCGGTACTGAGGATCGCAGCATCGTCGCACCTGCGGTCGACATCCTGCGCCGTGACGGCATCGACGCGCGCGGTCCGCTGCCGGCCGATACGATGTTCCACGCCGCCGCACGCAAGCGCTACGACTGTGCGATCTGCATGTACCACGACCAGGCGCTGATCCCGATCAAGACCATCGCGTTCGACGAGGGCGTCAACGTCACGCTCGGCCTGCCTTTCATCCGCACCTCGCCCGATCACGGCACCGCGTTCGATATCGCCGGCACCGGCCGCGCCGATCCGTCGAGCCTGATCGCGGCGTTGAAGCTCGCAGCCCGTATGGCGGACGCGCGACGCGGATGAGCGCGATCGACGATCTGCCGCCGCTGCGCGACGTCATCCGTCGGCACGATCTCGCCGCCAAGAAGTCGCTCGGCCAGAACTTCCTGCTCGACCTCAACCTCACCTCGCGTATCGCCCGCGCCGCCGGCCCGCTCGACGGCGCCACGGTGATCGAGATTGGCCCGGGACCGGGCGGGCTGACGCGGGCGCTACTTGCGAGCGGCGCCCGGCGCGTGATCGCGATCGAGCGTGACGAGCGCGCGCTCGGTGCGCTCGAGGAAATCGCCGCGCATTATCCCGGCCGGCTCGACATCGTCTGTGCCGACGCGCTGGAGTTCGATCCGCGTCCGATGCTGGGCGACAGCAAAGCGCGCATCGTCGCCAACCTGCCCTACAACATCGCGACGCCTTTGCTGATCGGCTGGCTGTGCGCCGAGCCGTGGCCGCCTTGGTACGAGATGATGGTGCTGATGTTTCAGCGCGAGGTCGCGCAGCGCATCGTCGCCCGCGAAGACGACGACGCCTATGGACGGCTCGCGGTGCTGTCGAACTGGCGTTGCGAGACCGGCATGCTGTTCGACATCGCGCCCTCGGCTTTCGTGCCGCCGCCGAAGGTCACCTCGACCGTAGTGCGCCTGACACCGCGTGCGGCACCGGAGCCGTGCGATCGGGCCGCGCTCGAGCAGGTCGCCGCCACCGCCTTCGGCCAACGCCGCAAGATGCTGCGGCAAAGCCTGAAATCGCTCGGGGTCGATCCGGCGCGGCTCGCGGCCGCCGCGGGCGTCGATCCGACGCGCCGCGCCGAAACTGTCCCGATCTCGGGCTTTGTTGCCATGGCCAATGAATTGGCCGATATACGGAACCACAAGAACACATCCTGAAGGGAGAGAAATCGCCATGATGCAGATGCGCCGCCAGTCCTTGGTGAAATTCGCAGCCCCGCTGTGCGAGACCATCGTCGACACGCCGAAGCCGCAGGGCCGCGAAGTACTGGTCAAGATCGAGCGCTGCGGTCTGTGTCATTCCGATCTGCATATTCAGGACGGCTACGCCGATCTCGGCGGCGGCAAGAAGCTCGACACCACGCGCGGCATGACGCTGCCCTTCACGCTTGGCCACGAGATCGCCGGCGTCGTCGCCGAAGTCGGCCCCGATGCGCCGAAGGAGCTGATCGGCACCAAGAAGGCGGTGTTTCCCTGGATCGGTTGCGGCAAGTGCCGCGACTGTCTCGCCGGCGACGAGAACCTCTGCGCCCGCAACCGTTTTCTCGGCGTCTCGATCGACGGTGGCTTCGCCACGCATGTGCTGGTGCCGGACGCGAAGTACTTGCTGGACTACGATCCGCTGCCGACCAACGTCGCCGCGACGCTGATGTGCTCGGGCATCACCGCCTACGGCGCGCTGAAGCGCCTGGTCGATCGTCCGCGCCAGCGCAACCTGCTGCTGATCGGCCTCGGCGGCGTCGGCATGATGGGCCTGTCGCTCGCACAGGCGATGTTCAAGCAGCCGATCGCGGTCGCCGACCTCAGCCCGGCGGCACGTGAAGCAGCGCTCAAGAACGGTGCCGCCGTGGCCTACGATCCGTCCGAGCCCGACGTCGCCAAGCGGATCTTCAAAGAGACCGATGGCGGCTTCGACGGCGTCGTCGATTTTGCCGGCAACGACAAGTCGATGAACTTTGCGGTCAGCACCGTGGCACGCGGCGGCAAGGTTGTCGTCTCCGGCCTGATGGGCGGCGAATTCTCCCTGCCGATGGTGCAGTGGATCTACAAGCGCATGACCGTCGAAGGCTTCATGGTCGGCACGCTCGAAGAGACCAAGGAACTGCTCGCGCTGGCGCGCGCCGGCAAGGTCAAGCCGACGCCGATGAAGGAAGAGCCGATGCAGGACGCGCAGAAGTGGATCGATCAGCTCCGCGCCGGCAAGGTCGTCGGTCGCATCATGCTGACGAACTGAGGCAGCCGACCTCGACGCAGCGATATCTGCATTGCGGGTTCCGCGAGCCCGCAATGCAGGCCTCAATTGTCAAACCCCCACCGGATTTGCGGCTTATTGCGACCCCAATTCTTGCGGAGAACACGGAAAGCTAAGTTTCCGTTACCGCGTCACGATCGGGGGATGCCATGCGCCAGCAAACCGTCAAGATCCTTTGCGCCGCCGGCGTCGGACTTGCCACGAGCCTCGCTTTCACCGCGCTGACGGCGCCGCGCGCCGAAGCCGGCGAATGCCTCGCCGCTCCCAAAGGCCCGGCTCCCGCGGGCAGCCACTGGTTCTACCGGACCGATCACGCGAACAAACGTAACTGCTGGTACGTCCGCGCGAAGGACGGCTCATCCACGGCGGTCGCCAGCTCCGACTCGACGCCCGGCGGCACCGAAACGTCGTCCAACGCCCCCGCGCCGACCAGTGAAACCGCTTCCGCCGATCCGACTGCGGCCCCCGTCGCTGCCGCCAATCCGGCCCCGAGGCTCACGCGCAACGCGGCTCCGCCGCTGCACCCCTCTGTCGCCAATGCGCGTGCCGAAGTGCCCGAGCCTGCGCCTCTTCGCGATGCTGCCGCGCAGGACTCCGCCACGCAGTTTCCGGCGCCCTTGCCGTCCGCCGATCCGGCAAACACACCGCAAACTGGGGCTCAATCGGGCGCTCAGATCGACGGCACGCAATCATCCCCGGTTGATCAGCGCTGGGCAGATGCTCACGCCAGCGATGCGACGGCGGCCGCTTCGACAAGCGAAGCTTCGACCAAGCTGCGCACCGCCGCCCAGGCCGCGATCGCCAAGGGCGGCTCGCCGGCGACCGCTGCGCTGGCCACCGCCGAGTCCGCGACCACGCTGATCGCTGCGCTGCTCGCCGCGCTGGCGCTCGCCGGACTGATCGTCGGAGGACTGTTGAAGCTCGGCCGGCGCGAGCCGGCCATCCGCCGCGATCCCACCGGTCGGCCCGACCTGTGGAGCGCTGCAGCCAAGTCGGCCAAGCGTGATGTCGCCGGCGAACGTCTGACGCAGGACCTCGATCTGTCACCGCCGATGCAGCCGATTGAACCGCCGTCCTGGATTCAGGCGGCGCGGCAACGGCAGACCGCCGTCGTCGCCGACCACCATGACGGCGATGAGATCGAGGAGTTGCTGGCGCGAGCGCAGAAACGTCCGGCGGCCTGAAGCTCACGGGATTCATAAGGCCGCGGCACCCCCGCGGCCTTGTCGTTTGAGCTCAGCGTTCGAGTTCGCGGCGCATGTCGCGGACGAAGGCGTCGATGCCGATCTGGCGCTCGCGCTTGAGCTGCTCGGCGCGCAGGATCGCCTTCACCGACTCGAAAGCGATGCCGACATTGTCGTTGACGACGATGTAGTCGTACGCGTCGTAGTGGCTCATCTCGTCGCCGGCCTTCTTCATTCGGCCGTGGATGACCTCGTCGGAATCCTGCGCACGCGTGTGCAGCCGATGCTCCAGCGCCTGCACCGAGGGCGGCAGAACGAAGACGCTGACGACGTCGTTGGGTGCATGGCTGCGGAGTTGCTGTGTGCCCTGCCAATCGATGTCGAACAGCACGTCACGCCCCGCAGCGAGCGCGGCTTCGACCGGCGCCTTCGGCGTGCCGTAGCAATTGTCGAAGACGTTGGCCCATTCCAGGAACTCGCCGGCAGCCACCATCGCATCGAACTTCGGCCGATCGACGAAGTAGTAATCGCGGCCCTCGACCTCGCCCGGTCGCATCGGCCGCGTCGTCGCCGACACCGACATCTGCAGGCTCGCTGCTTCCTTCACCAGCATCCGCGACAGCGTGGTCTTGCCGGCACCCGAGGGCGACGACAGCACGAACATCAGTCCGCGCCGTTCGACGCCGTTCAAGCTCGCTGTCGCCGCGTCCGTTATGCTCATTCCAGATTCTGTACCTGCTCGCGGAACTGCTCGACGACGTTCTTCATCGCCAGTCCGGTATTGGTGAGTTCGAGGTCGATCGACTTGGAGCAGCAGGTGTTGACCTCGCGGTTAAACTCCTGGGACAGGAAGTCCAGCCGGCGGCCGACCGCCCCGCCCTTGCTCAGCATCTCGCGCGCCTGCGCCACATGCGAGGCGATGCGGTCGAGCTCTTCGCGAATGTCGGCCTTGGTCGCGATCATGATCGCTTCCTGATGCAGCCGGTCGGCGTCGAACCGCTCCGATGTCTCCAGCAGCGCCGCGACCTGCTCCGCGAGACGCGCCTTGATCGCCTCCGGCTTGCGGCCGGGCGCGGCCTCGGCCTTCTTCGCCAGGCTTTCGATTTCGTCGAGCCGCTGCGTCAGCACGGCGCCGAGCGTCGCGCCTTCGCGCTTGCGCATCTCGATCAGACTGGCGAGAGCCTGTGCGAACGATGCGACCGCAGCGCTGCGCGCAGCCTTCTCCTCCGCCTCGTCCGCTTCCGGCTCCGAGACCTCGATCACACCCTTGATCGCCATCAGGCCGTCGATGCTCGGCGCCACCGCGTCGACGCGCCCGGCCAGTTCGCTCGCCACTTTCAGGACCGAGGTCAGCACGTCTTCGTTGATGCGGACGGTCGAACCGGCGTCCGCTCGCTTGACGGTGAGATTGGCGTAGACCGTGCCCCGCGACAACGCATCGGCCGCGCGCTTGCGAAGGTCGGCCTCGATGTCGTCCCATCCCTGCGGGATCCGCAGCCGGAAATCGAAACCCTTGGCGTTGACGGACTTCAATTCCCACTCGAACGAATACGGGCCGCTGTTGCCGTGGCTACGCGCAAAACCAGTCATGCTCGACAACGACATTGGTGGCCGACTCCGCAGATACTTGTTTGAGACTCGCGCCGGACGCGCGCGGGGGACCTTAGCCGATCAGCCCGGGCGAAGGGAACAGCCGCGCGGCTAATCCTGGTCGGTCGCGCCGGGCGTCGCCGCAGGCGCGGCTGGGCTGGCCGGCGCGTTGCGGCTGCGCTTTTTCTGCGCACCGTTCTTTCCGGCTTTCGGCGCGGCGGCCGGCGGCGTGGCGGCCGACGCGTTCGCGTCCGGCGCCGCGGCCGCAGGAGCAGCAGCAGGCTGAGAGTCTTCCGCCGGCTCCACGGTGTCGTTCTGCGTCTGGCGTTCCTGCGCGCGCAGTTTGGCGACGTTCTTCAGGTGCTGATCGTAGCTGTCGCTGAACGCGTGACCGCCGGTGCCGTCGGCGACGAAATACAAGTCGCGTGTCCGTGCCGGGTTGGCGGCAGCTTCGAGCGAAGCGCGCCCCGGATTGGAAATCGGCCCGGGCGGCAGGCCCTCGATCACATAGGTGTTGTACGGGGACGGCTGCGTGATCTCGCTGCGCTTGATCGGCCGTCCCAGCGTGCCCTTGCCGCCGACCAGTCCGTAGATGATGGTCGGATCGGACTGCAGCTTCATCTTCTTCTGCAGCCGGTTGACGAACACCGAGGCGACGCGGGTCCGCTCGTCGGGCTTGCTGGTTTCCTTTTCGATCAGCGACGCGAGCGTCACCAACTGCTCGGGCGTCTTGACCGGAACATCCGGATTGCGGCGTTCCCAGACTTCGGTCAGGACGCGCTTCTGCGCCTGCTGCATCCGGTTGATGACCTGCTCCCGCTGCGTACCGCGGGGAAACTTGTAGGTCTCGGGCAGTAAGGTTCCTTCGCGCGGAATTTCACGCAGGCCGCCGGTGAAGATGTTGTTCTCGGAGAGGCGCGCGACGATTTGTTCGGAGGTCAGTCCCTCCGGGATCGTCACCGCGTGCTGCACGACCTTGCCCTCGACGATGGTGCCGATGACGTCGCGCAGGCTCGCATTCTTCTGGAACGCGTACTCGCCGGGCTTCAGATCGGCGCGCGCTTTCAGCGCCAGAACGCTACCGATGAACACCCAGCGATTGTTCTCGATGACACCTTCGCGCTGCAGGATCTCGGCGATGTCGCCGAGGCCCGCGCGCTGCGGAATGTTGACGATCTTGTCTTCGGTCAGCGGCCCGGCAGCTTCGATCTTCTGCTTGCCGTAAACGTAAATGCCGCCCGCGCCGAGCATCACGATCAGCAGGATGGTGATGATGGCGTTGCCGACGATCACCAACGGATTACGCGCGTGGTCCGATCGCTTCGGGGGCGGCGGAAGTTGCTCCGGTTCAAGCGCCGCGCGCGGGCTTCTCGGCGAGATCGGCGGCCTTTCACTCATCGGTGCAACCTGATTCCTGTCGTCTCGAGGGTGGTCCCGTGCAAGATCGCACCATCAGCGTTCGAGATCACGACATTCGCGCAGTAGCCGGACTTGAATCAGTCCGGCCTTCGGGACCTACCGACCATACCCCCAAATTATCGAATGTCGTAGCATTTAGCGGGGATTACGGCGAAACGTTGAAAGATACTCGCAGCGCGTCAGTTGGCGACGCGCTGCAGGATCAACGATGCGTTAGTGCCGCCGAAGCCGAATGAGTTCGACAGCGCGACATTGATTTCGCGCTTGCGCGGCTTCCAAGGCACGAGGTCGATTGCCGTCTCGACCGATGGGTTGTCGAGATTGATGGTCGGCGGCGCGACGTTGTCGCGAATCGCCAGCACGCTGAAGATCGCTTCCACCGCACCTGCAGCGCCGAGCAGATGCCCGATCGATGACTTGGTTGAAGACATCGAGACGCGCGACGCAGCATTGCCGAGCAAACGTTGCGCGGCGCCGAGTTCGATCTCGTCGCCGAGCGGCGTCGAAGTGCCGTGCGCGTTGATGTAGTCGATATCCGACACGGCGATGCCGGCGCGTTTGAGCGCCGCGCTCATGCAGCGGAACGCGCCGTCGCCGTCGGAGCTCGGCGCCGTAATGTGATACGCATCACCGCTCAGTCCGTAGCCAACGACTTCGGCGTAAATCTTCGCACCGCGTGCCTTGGCGTGTTCGTACTCTTCGAGCACGACGACGCCGGCGCCCTCGCCCATCACAAAACCGTCGCGATCCTTGTCGTAGGGACGCGAGGCTTTTTCGGGTGCATCGTTGAAGCCGGTCGACAATGCACGCGCGGCCGCGAAGCCGGCCATCGCCAGACGGCTGATCGGAGACTCGGTACCACCTGCCACCATCACGTCGGCATCGCCGAGCGCGATCAGTCGCGACGCGTCGCCGATCGCGTGTGCGCCGGTCGAGCACGCCGTCACGACCGAATGGTTCGGACCCTTGAGGCCGAATTCGATCGATACGTAGCCGGAGGCAAGATTGATCAGGCGGCCGGGAATGAAGAACGGAGAGATCCGGCGCGGGCCCTTCTCTTTCAGAAGCAGCGCGGTTTCAGCGATGCCCTGCAGGCCGCCGATGCCGGAGCCGATCAGTACGCCCGACGCGCAACGCTCTTCTTCGGTCGACGGATGCCAGTTGGCATCGTCGAGCGCCTGACGCGCCGCACACATCGCATAGACGATGAAGTCGTCGACCTTGCGCTGGTCTTTCGGCTCCATCCACTGATCAGCATTGAAGGTATCGTTGCTGCCGTCGCCCCGCGGAATAACGCAGGCGATCTGGCTAGCGATATCGGACACGTCGAAAGCGTCGATCTTGCGAGCGCCGCTTTCGCCGTTGAGGACCCGGTTCCAGGTCGCATCGACCCCACAGCCGAGCGGCGAAACCATGCCAAGGCCAGTGACGACGACACGTCTCATATCCTGTACTCCGGGCCAGAAAGCGCGGTCCAAAGCAAGAAGCCGGTCGACCGCTCGTATGCGGCCCGGCCGGCTTCATCGTAACCGCGCGGAAGATCAGCTCTTCGCGTTCTTCTCAAGGAACTTGGTTGCGTCGCCGACGGTGAGGATCGTCTCAGCGGCATCGTCGGGGATCTCGCAGCCGAACTCTTCTTCGAACGCCATCACGAGTTCGACGGTATCGAGGCTGTCGGCGCCGAGATCGTCGATGAAGCTCGCGCTATCGACCACTTTCTCGGGTTCGACACCGAGGTGCTCCACCACGATATTCTTAACCCGCTCGCCAATCTCACTCATTCTCTAAACCCCGTTGTTCCGACCCGACCGACAGACGATACGAGCCATCGTGGTGCGTCAACTCGCTAAAGTTCCGCAATCGCGAAGTGTACTGATTTTGCCCCGTCCCCGAGGTCGCAACCGCCGCCCGAGCGGCAGGTCCCCATCGGCAATATACAGGGTTTGGACATCCTGCAATGGCCTTCTTTGCCTATCCGCCGGGGCTTCGGTTATCATACTTCCGCTGCATTGACCACAAGCCTCCGGCGCGATGGCAACCGTGTTTCCACCACACCGTGACTTGCAGCCGGGCGTCAGATCATCGCCATCCCGCCGTTGACGTGGATGGTCTGGCCGGTGACGTAAGCGGCCTCGTTCGAACTGAGATAAACGGCCGCAGCCGCGATATCCTCCGGCGTGCCGAGCCTTCCGGCGGGTACCTTGCTGAGAATCGTTTCGCGCTGCTTGTCGTTGAGCACATCGGTCATCGGCGTTGCGATAAAGCCGGGTGCAATGCAGTTCGCCGTGACGTTGCGCTTGGCATACTCGGCGCCCAGCGTCTTGATCATTCCGATCAGTCCCGCCTTCGACGCCGTGTAGTTGCCCTGCCCCGGATTGCCGGTGACGCCGACCACCGAGGTAATCGCGATGATACGGCCGAACTTCTTGCGCATCATCAGCTTGGTGGCGGCGCGCGTCAGCCGGAAGGTCGCCGTCAGGTTGACCCTGATCACATCATCCCAATCCTCGTCGCGCAGTTGCACGAACAGATTGTCCCGGGTGATGCCGGCGTTGCACACCAGAATATCGAGCTGTCCCATCGCCTCGGCGGCCGCCGGCACCAGCGCTTCGACATCGGCCGCATCCGACAGATTGCACGGCAGCACATGAACGCGCTCGCCGAGCTTGGCTGCCAGCGTGTCCAGCGCCTCGCGGCGGGTGCCTGAAATCGCCACCGTGGCGCCCTGCTGATGCAGGGCCTGGGCGATCGCACCGCCGATGCCGCCGGTTGCGCCGGTGACCAGCGCGGTACGTCCCGTCAAATCGAACATCATCGTCTCCTTCGCCGGTTACGCCGAACGCCCGGCCGTGAGGGCATCCTTGGCGGCCGCAATGTCGTTCGGCCCACCGATGGCGATGCCGGTCGCGCCGTCGGCGATCCGCTTCACCAGGCCGCTGAGAACCTTGCCGGCGCCGATCTCGAGGAAGCGCGTGACGCCTTGGCCGGCCATGTAGCCGACCGACTCGCGCCAGCGCACCGTACCGGTGACCTGCTCGACCAGCCGACGGCGAATCTCGTCCGGATCGGTGATGGGGCTGGCCAGCACGTTGGCGACCAGCGGCACGGCCGGCGCCTTGATGGCGACGCCGCCGAGCGCCTCGGCCATCGCCTCGGCGGCCGGCTGCATCAGCGAGCAGTGGAACGGCGCCGACACCGGCAGCAGCATCGCCCGCTTGGCGCCCTTGCCCTTGGCGATCTCGACCGCGCGCTCGACCGCTTCCTTGTGACCGGAGACGACCACCTGGCCGCCGCCATTATCGTTCGCAGCCTGGCAGACCTGGCCTTGGGCAGCCTCTTCGGCCACCGCGACGGCGGCTTCATAATCGAGCCCGAGCAGCGCCGCCATGGCGCCGACGCCGACCGGAACCGCCTTCTGCATCGCCCGCCCGCGGATCCGCAGCAGCCGTGCGGTATCGCTGATGCTGAGCGAGCCAGCGGCGGCAAGAGCGGAATACTCGCCGAGCGAATGGCCGGCAACGAAAGCGGCATCCCGGCCGACGGAAATTCCCGCCTCGCTCTCGAGTACTCGCATGGTGGCGAGCGACACCGCCATCAGGGCCGGCTGGGCATTCTCGGTGAGTTGCAGCGTCTCCGCCGGCCCATCCCAGATGATCGACGTCAGCTTTTCGCCGAGCGCGGCGTCGACCTCGTCGAACACCGCCTTGGCGGCCGGAAAAGCATCAGCCAGCGCCTTGCCCATGCCGACCGCCTGGGAGCCCTGCCCGGGGAATGTGAATGCTGCCGTCATCTGCGTTCCTGAACCTGTCTGAAGTCGCGCCGAAAGACACCCCGCAAGCCGAAGATGTCAAGCTGAGCGGCGCAAACTCCGGTTCCGGTCCACATGCTCCGAAAGGCGATAGCGAGGCGGCATCGCACGAAAAAACCAGCCGGCGAGTTCCACCAGCGGCCAGCGATCGCGGACAATCCAAGGGAAAAGGAGGCCAATTTGTTTACCCTGTCGGCAGCCGACCGAGGGAAGAAAGGCTACCGGCAAGGGTTGCTCCGCTATGCCCGGGTGACAACGAGGAGCGCCTTCCCTTTGATGCGCCGCATGACCAACGCCCATCCACAGATCGACACGCACGCACCGGATCCGATCGTGACGTCGTGGGCGATCAAATGGCTCGTCAGCGGTCCGCATCCGCAGCCGCCCGCGATCTTTCGCCGTCTGCTGCTGCAAAGCCAGACCAAGAGCCGCACCTTATTTTTGGCGGTCGTTGCGACGACGATTCTGACGATCATCGCCGCCGTGCAGACGGGCGCGGCATGGGCCTACGCCTGGGTCGTGATCGAACTGGCCTTCGGCGCCGCGCGCTACGTCGCTCTTCTCGATATGCTGAAGAAGCAGAGCGCGGGCCAGCCGAGCAAAGGCATGACGCTGTATCTCGGCCTGGCCTGGGCGGTCAGTTACTCGGTGGGCTGCACGCTGTGTGTGATGACCGGGGAATGGCCGCTGATCCTGCTGTCCGGAATGGTCGTCGCCGGCCTCGCCGGCGGCATTTCCTCACGCAACGCCGGCACGCCACGCTACGGCTTTGCGGTGATCTGCATTCTGGCGATCCCCTACACGGTGGCGATGATCGTCTCGCCGATCCCGCACATGTACCTGATCGGCCTGTTGCTGCCGGCCTGGATCCTCGGCATGGCGGTGCTGCTGTTCGAGAATTATGACGTGCTGCTCAACCTGTTTCACTCCGAGCAGGAAAACAGATGGCTGGCGAATTACGATCAGCTCACCGGCTTGCCCAACCGCACGATGCAGCATCAGTGTTTCTCCGACCTGCTGCGCATGGCGTCCGCCCCGTCGCTGCAGGCGCCGCAGCCGCTGACCGTGCTCTGCCTCGACCTCGACGGGTTCAAGGCCGCCAACGACCGCTTCGGCCACGCGATTGGTGATGCCGTGCTGGTCGCCGTCGCGGAACGGCTGCGCGCCTGTGTCCGCGAGCGCGACCTGATCTTCCGGATCGGCGGCGACGAATTCGTCATCCTGCTGCCGGACACCAGCGCGGCGGAATCCACCGCGGTGGCCGAGCGCATCATCGCCCGAATCGCCGAGCCGCTCGATCTCGGCAATACGGGTGTGCTGACGATCGGCGTCAGCGTCGGCAGCGCCACCTTCCCGGACGACGGCCAGTCGCCGGACGCGCTGCTGCGCTCGGCCGATCACGCGATGTACGAAGCCAAGCGGCGTGGAAAAGGCGTTCTAGTCCATTACGACACGCTCCAGACCGCAATCCCGCTGGCGCCCGCGCCGGAACCCGTTCATCGTTCGGAGCGGAAGATCTGGGCCAGAGCGGGCGCCTGACCGCTAAAAACCGGCGCCGGACGCCGACTTGATCGCGTCCGGACCTTGCCAGAACTCCCAAAATCCGTATAACCCGCGCATCCGCAGATCCCGGCCGGGAGCTGAACGGACGGTCTCACCATTTTCACCTTCTGGCGAATTTGATGCGGCAGGGCCAGTCGGCCCGTCGTCCCGTGCTTCCGCCTTCTGAGCAGTCGAGTCCTTTCCGAAGGGTTCGAAGGGCTTGCCGCCGGTTCTGGGCCAACATGGAAAGGACCATCATGCCTCTTTATGAGCATGTCTTCCTCGCGCGTCAGGACGCGAGTGCACAGCAGGTGGAAGAGCTGACCACCCAGTTCACGGGTGTGATCGAAGGGCTCGGCGGCAAGGTCACCAAGACCGAAGCCTGGGGCCTCCGCTCCCTCACCTACCGCATGAACAAGAACCGCAAGGCTCACTTCGTGATGCTCAACATCGACGGCCCCTCCGCGGTGGTCGCCGAGCTCGAGCGCCAGCAGCGCATCAACGAAGACATCATCCGCTACCTGACCGTGCGCGTCGAAGAGCACGAGGAAGGCCCGTCGGCGATGATGCGCAAGGCCGATCGTGACCGCGAGCGCGACGACCGTGGCCCCCGTGAGGGTGGCTTCCGCGGCGACCGCGAAGGCCGTGGCGATCGTGAGGGTGGCTTCCGTGGTGATCGCGGCCCGCGCCGCCCGCGCGAAGACGCTGAAACCGCTGCTGCGACCGAGGAGTAAGA
>NZ_JBMDXE010000212.1:0-15716 GCF_048594845.1 Rhodopseudomonas sp.
CGGGCAGCCTGCCCGATCCGCGCGCGGCCGGCTTTACTGCAAAGACGGTGGCCGGCGGTCTGCTGGTGCAGAGCCGTGACAATGCGGTTGTCGACGACATGACCCTGAAGGTCGTGACCAAGCGTCAGCCGACCGAGGCCGAACTGCGCGACCTGAAGTTCGCGTTCCGCGTCGGCAAGCACGTCAAGTCCAACACCATCATCTACGCCAAGGATCTCGCCACCGTCGGTATTGGCGCCGGTCAGATGAGCCGTGTCGACTCAGCCCGCATCGCCGCCCGCAAGGCGCAGGACGCGGCCGAGGTGCTGAAGCTCGCGGCGCCGATGACCAAGGGCTCGGTGGTCGCCTCCGACGCGTTCTTCCCGTTCGCCGACGGCATGCTGGCCTGCATCGAGGCCGGCGCCACCGCGGTGATCCAGCCCGGCGGCTCCGTCCGCGACGACGAAGTGATCAAAGCCGCGGATGATGCCGGCATCGCCATGGTGTTCACCGGCACGCGTAATTTCCGGCATTGAGGCGGTTGCTCGGTTGAAGTACTTCAGCCGTCTGAAGCAGTCGTCTCAAAGTGAGAGTCGTCATCCTGAGGTGCGCGCGCAGCGCGCCTCCAAGGATGCGGCTACGGTGCCCGCGGCCCATCCTTCGAGGCCCACCAGCCCGCGCAACGCGCGGCCCGGTGGGCACCTCAGGATGACGCAGAGCGAGTAGCAACGCCAGCGATTGCGGCCCTGCGACTAGCTACTCAAGCCGCAGCACCTTCCTGCTGAGCGCTGCGCCGCGTCACTCGCCGGCTATCGACCGCGCCCGCCAGCTCGTGCAGCACCGTCTCGGTCGTCGCCCAGTCGATGCAGCCGTCGGTTATGCTCTGGCCGTATTGCAGCGGCTGACCCGGGACGACGTCCTGCCGACCGGCGACCAGATTGCTTTCGATCATCACGCCGACGATGCGGTCATCGCCGGCCGCGAGCTGGCGTCCGATGTCGGCCGTGACCTTCGGCTGGTTCTCCGGCTGTTTGCTGCTGTTGGCGTGGCTGGCGTCGATCATCAGTCGCGGCGCCAGGCCGTTCTTAGCGAGCACCGCCGCTGCTGCTTCGACGCTGGCGGCGTCGTAGTTCGGGGCGACGCCGCCGCGCAGGATGACGTGGCAGTCGCTGTTGCCGGTGGTGGCCGCGATGGCATTGCGGCCGCGCTTGGTCACCGCCATGAAATGATGCGGCTGCGCGGCCGACTTCACCGCCTCCGCGGCGATCCGGACATTGCCGTCGGTGCCGTTCTTGAAGCCTCTCGGGCACGACAGGCCGGACGCCAGTTCGCTGTGGATTTGGCTCTCGGTGGTGCGCGCGCCGATCGCGCCCCAGGCGACCAGATCGGCGATGTATTGCGGCGTGATCAGATCGAGGAATTCGGTGGCGGCCGGCAGGCCGAGATTATTCACGGCCGCCAGCACATGGCGCGCCAGCCGCAGCCCCTTGTCGATGCGGAAGCTGCCGTCGAGATCCGGGTCGTTGATCAGGCCTTTCCAACCCACCGTGGTGCGCGGTTTTTCGAAATACACCCGCATCACGATCTCGAGCCGGTCGGACAAGGTCTCGCGCAGCGCCGCCAGACGGCTGGCATAGTCCATGGCCGCGGCCGGATCGTGGATCGAACAGGGGCCGACCACGACCAGCAGCCGGTCGTCGGCTCCGGTCAGGATGGCGTGAATTGCGCTGCGGCTCGCCGCGACGGTGCGGGTCGCGGTCAGCGTGCGCGGGATCTCGCCCATGACCTCGTCGGGCGTACTCAGTTCGGTGATTTTTTGCAGGCGAAGGTCGTCGGTGGTGGTCAACACGGCAGTCTGCTCCTTGTGGGGGAGACCTGCCGGCTCAAACGAAAAAGCCGCCAGGTCTGGCGGCTTTTCGGATCTCTCTGCTGCAATCTTCAGATCGCGCGAAATCCTCCCGCCGCCAGCGAGGTGCTAAAATGGAAGTACCAGAACGAGGCGGTCGGACGGATCATGCGGCTCATATAGACCACGCCGGCGGGTTTGTCCATGGACCGGGTTTCACGCGTCCGCCGAGGGCCGGACCCGCGCCAGCAGCGCCAGGCCGCCGACGAAGAACAGCACCAGCACCGCCATGCCGGCCTTCTGACTCGCGGTGATCGCCGTCACCGTCGCGATCAGCAGCGGGCCGATGAACGACGTGACCTTGCCGGTCAGGGCGAACAGGCCGAAATACTGAGCGATGCGATCGCGCGGTGCGATCCGGATCAGCAGGGTGCGCGACGCCGCCTGCAGCGGACCGCCGGCGATGCCGATCAGGCAGCCGAGCAGCAAGTAAGCGCGCTCGGCCGGCGCGGCGAACAGCGCGCCGCCAGGCTGCGGCGGAGTGACTTCGACGAACAGAATGTGCGACGGGTCGATCAGCAGGATGCCGGCGATCGCGATCAGCAGCAGCAGCATCGAGCCGGCGATCACCCGCTTGGAGCCGAGCGCGTCGTCGAGTCGTCCGCCGATGAAGGCACCGAAGGTGGCGGCGATCGCCAGGATGACGCCGAAGCTGCCGATCTGAATGGTGTTCCAGCCGAAGGTGCCGGTCGCGTAGATGCCGCCGAACGCGAACAGCGAGACGAGGCCGTCGGTGTAGATCATGTTGGCGATCAGGAAAGCGGCGAGCGAACGCCGTTTCGGCAGGTCGCGCAGCGTCTCGCGCAGTTCTCGCAGCCCTTCGCGCACCGCGGCGCGCACTTTCAGCTTGGCCGGAAAATCCGGCGTCAGCAGAAACATCGGCAGCACGAACACCACGAACCAGATTCCGGTGAGCGGCCCGCTGATGCGATCGCCTTCATGCGTCGCCGGATCGAGCCCGAACAGCGGCGAGAAGCCGAGCAGCGTCTTGCCGCTTTCGGGGTTCGCGGCCAGAAAACCGAGTACCAGGATCAGCGACAGGATGCCGCCGACATAGCCGGTGGCCCAGCCGGTGCCCGAGAGGCGGCCGATCTTCTCGGGCGGGACGAGGTTCGGCATCATCGCGTTGTTAAACACGGTGGCGAACTCGACCCCGATGGTGGCGAGCGCGTAGGCGATCAGCAGCGGAAGGATCAGATGCGGATCGCCCGGCTTGCCGAACCACATCAGGCACGAGCCGATCACCAGCATCGCGCCGAACAATGCGATCCACGGCTTGCGCCGGCCGCTGGCGTCCGCGACCGCGCCGAGCACCGGTGAGGCCAGCGCGATCAGCAAGCCGCTCGCCGCAGTCGCGAAGCCCCACAGCGATTGTCCGGTCGCCGGATCGGGCGCGACGTAAGTGGCGAAATAGGGCGCGAAGATGAAGGTGGTGATCAGCGTGAAGTAGGGCTGCGCCGCCCAGTCGAAGAAGATCCAGCCGAGCACCGCGGCGCGTGACGGATAGGTCCGCGGCGCCGTACCCGGTGTGATCTCCGCGACGATCGATGACGCCATTTTGTTCGCCCATGCTGCGCAAGGGCCGCATTGTTCGCCCTTGCTGCGCCGGATTTGGCCGGCCCGGCCAATCCCTATAGGATTCGCCGGCGCGGAGCAGCCTGCGCCCGCGTTCCCGGAACCCGAAATGAGCAGCATGACGTTTCTTCATCGCACCATCGTGACGGCGTGGACCATCACCGCGCTGGGCCTCGCGCCGATCGCAGCTTTGGCGCAGGACATGCGCGGCGGCGCGCTGCGCGAGGCCGCATCCGCCCCGGCGGTGGTCGCCAAGCACGGCATGGTGGTGGCACAGGAGAGACTCGCGGCCGAAGTCGGCGCGAAATTTCTGGCGCGTGGCGGCAATGCGATCGATGCCGCAGTGGCGACCGGCTTTGCGATGGCGGTGACCTATCCGCGCGCCGGCAATCTCGGCGGCGGCGGCTTTATGGTGATCCACTCCGCAGCGAAGAACGAAGACGTCGCGATCGACTATCGCGAGACCGCGCCGCAGGCTGCGACGCAGGACATGTTCCTGACCGACGGCAAGCCGGATGCAGCGAAGTCGCGCAATTCCGCGCTCGGCATCGGCGTGCCCGGCACGGTGGCGGGGCTGGCCTTGGCGCTCGACAAATACGGCTCCGGCAAATTCTCGCTGGCCGATGTGATCGCACCGGCGATCACGCTGGCGCGCGACGGCTTCGTCATCGCGGACGATCTGACCGACACGCTGCCGGACTGGCAGCGCCGCATGGCGCCGTGGCCAACGTCGCGAAAAGTATTCGCCCGCGCCGACGGATCGCCGTTGCAGAGCGGCGACCGGCTGGTGCAGAGCGATCTCGCCGCCACGCTGCAGGCGATTGCCGCAAAGGGCCCCGACGGATTCTATCGCGGCGAGGTCGCCGACAAGCTCGCGCGCGGTGTTCGCGACGCCGGCGGGCTGATCACCGCGGACGATCTTGCCAAGTATCAGGCCGTCGTCCGAACGCCGGTGCGCGGCTCCTATCGCGGCTACGACATCGTGGCGATGCCGCTGCCGTCCTCGGGTGGCGTGGTGCTGATCGAGACGCTGAACATCCTCGAAGGCTTCGCGCTCCGCGATCATGCGCAGGGCAGTCCGCCGTCGCTGCATCTGCTGATCGAATCGATGAAGCGCGCCTACGCCGACCGCGCCCGCTACCTCGGCGATCCGGCGTTCAGCGACGCGCCGACCGCGAAGCTGCTGTCGAAGGACTACGCGGCGACGCTGCGCAAGGGCATCGACCTCACCCGTGCGACGCCGGCGGCCGACGCGGTGTCGCAGCCGAAGGAGGGTGAGAACACCACGCATTATTCGGTCGCCGACGATCAGGGCAACGCCGTCAGCAACACCTACACGCTGAATTTTCCCTATGGCGTTGGCCTCGTCGCCGACGGCACCGGCGTGCTGCTCAACAATGAGCTCGACGACTTCACCGCGGCGCCGGGCGCGTCGAACGCCTACGGGCTGGTCGGCTTCGCCGCCAACCTGCCGGCGCCCGGCAAGCGGCCGCTGTCGTCGATGTCGCCGACCATCGTGCTGAAGGACGGCAAGCCGGTGCTGGTCACCGGCTCGCCCGGCGGCAGCCGGATCATCTCGGCGGTGCTGCAGGTGATCGTCGATGTGATCGACTACCGGATGAACGTCGCCGCCGCCGTCGCGGCGCCGCGGCTGCATCATCAATGGATGCCCGACGAAGTCCGCGTCGAAAGCGGCTTCCCCGACGCCACGCTCGACGCACTCCGCGCCATGGGCCACCGCATCGCCGTGCCGCTTGGACAGACCTCGGCCAACACAATTTTTATCGATCAGGCCGGCTTTCACGGCGCGCCGGACCCAAGGACGCGCGGGGCGACGGCGGCGGGGAATTGAGCAGAGTTCATCGCATGGACCGTCATTGCCGGGCTTGACCCGGCAATCCATCCACTTTCGACGATGCCTTTCTCACAAAGAGGATGGATGCGCGGGTCAAGCCCGCGCATGACGACGGTATTCGACGTAAGCCTCTCCACGAGCAGGGCACGCCCCCTCTCCCGCCCGCGGGAGAGGGCTGGGGTGAGGGCGCCCCAGGCAGTGAGTTCATTGCCTGCTGGGTCAGGCTCGTAGCAGCGGCCGCGACTCGCGGCTTGCCCTCACCCCACCCCTCCCCCGCAGGCGGGGGAGGGAGCTCGCCCTGCGCGTCGCGGCTGCTTCGGCTTGCACGGATCGTCCAACGTCTCGCCGCAAGCGGGGCGGGAATTGCTCTGCTAATCTGCTTGGCGATCTCGCTTCGAGCGATCAGGAGACCACCATGGCATCACTGAAGGGCAAGACGCTGTTCATCACCGGCGCGAGCCGGGGTATCGGGCTCGCGATCGCGCTGCGGGCGGCGCGGGACGGCGCGAATATTGCGATTGCCGCCAAGACCGCCGAGCCGCATCCCAAGCTGCAGGGCACGATCTACACCGCGGCCGATGAGATCCGCGCCGCCGGCGGCAAGGCGCTGCCGCTGGTGTGCGACATTCGCGACGAAGCGCAGGTGATCGACGCCATCAACCAGACCGTGGCGGAATTCGGCGGCCTCGATATCTGCGTCAACAATGCCAGCGCGATCAGCCTGACCAATTCGCAGGCCACCGACATGAAGCGCTACGACCTGATGACGGGCATCAATACCCGCGGCACCTTCATGGTGTCGAAGTACTGCATCCCGCATCTGAAGAAGGCGGACAATCCGCACATCCTGATGCTGTCGCCGCCGCTCGACATGAAGCCGAAATGGTTCGCCGGCTCGACCGCCTACACGCTGGCGAAATTCGGCATGAGCATGGTGGTGCTCGGGCTGTCGGCCGAACTGAAGAGCGCCGGCGTCGCCGTCAACGCGCTGTGGCCGCGGACCACCATCGCCACCGCGGCGGTCGGCAATCTGCTCGGCGGCGACGCCATGATGCGCGCCAGCCGCACGCCGGAGATCATGGGCGACGCCGCCTACGCGATCCTGACCAAGCCGTCGCGCGAGTTCACCGGACAGTTCTGCATCGACGATCGCGTCCTGTACGAATCCGGCGTCACCGATTTCGAGCCCTACCGCGTCGACCCGAGCGTGCAACTGATGTCGGATTTCTTCGTCCCGGACGACGACGTCCCGCCGCCCGGCGTCAAGGTGACGCCGCTGCCGATGGGGTAGGGCGATTGTAAGCCGCTCCCTCTCCCCAAGCACAGCGCGCCCCCTCTCCCGCAAGCGGGAGAGGGAGGCGGCCGTGCCTGGGGCGCTGGTCGTTATTCGAATTGAAGCTGTTACTTACGCCTTCCCGATCTCATACGGCCCACCCTTCTCAAGCGCGCGCTGATACGCGGGGCGGGCGTGGATGTTGGCGAGCCAGGCTTGCGCTTTGGGATAGTGCTGGTCGAGGCCGGCGCGGGAGGCGGCGGCTTCGAGCGGGAAGCTCATCTGGATGTCGGCGGCGGTGAAGTCGTTGCCGGCGAAATACGCGCTCTTGCCGAGTTCGCCTTCCCAGAACGCCATGTGCTGCTTGAGCTGCGGATCGACGAAGCCGATCAGCGCGCCGTTCGCCACCATCTTCACCAGCGGCCGCACCAGCGCGGGCGCGCGCTGCGGCATCATGCTGAACAACAGCTTCAGCAGCAGCGGCGGCATCGCCGAGCCTTCGGCGTAGTGCAGCCAATAGGTGTAGCGCAGCCGCTCCGGTGTCTTCGGCGGCGGGATCAGCCGGCCGTCGCCGTACGTGTCGATGATGTATTCGATGATCGCGCCCGACTCGGCGATGGTGTTGCCGGCGTCGGTGATCACCGGCGATTTGCCGAGCGGGTGCACGGCGCGCAGCTCCTTCGGCGCCATCATGTCGGGCTGGCGCTGATAGCGCTTGATCTCGTAGGGCACGCCCAGCTCTTCCAGCAGCCAGAGCACGCGCTGCGAGCGGGAGTTGTTGAGGTGATGGACGATAAGCATGACGGTTGCGGACCTCGCGGCGTTTTGGTGCGCGTTCATAACGCGAAATCGCCGGATGCGGTTGACGATTTCGGCGCCACGCGCTGCCGCGCCCGGCCTCAGAGCGGGCGGGCGCCCAGCCGGTCGCGCCAATGCGCGGCGCGGTCCTTGAGCTGGTTGTCGCGCAGATAGCGGTCTTCGTCCGGCTCGAACACTTCCAGCGTCTCGAGCGCGAAGGCGTCGGCGCCGTGCGCGGTCCAGGCCTGCTGCAACTCGCGATTGGGATGGCTGCCTTGCCGCAGCGTGAACCAGATCTTGTTGTGCACGGTGTCGGGATTGAGCGTCGGCCCGATCCACACCGCGTCCGCCGCCGCGCAGCGCAGCGCGAAGATCGCCGCCTTCGGCTTGCGCTCCTTGTAGGCGTTGATCGCCGCCTTGCGGTCGAGCTTGGTCATGGTGGTCCTCTGCGTTTGGTGCGCGGGCTACGTAGCAGGGCGAGCCGGGCCTTGTCAATTTTACCCGGATGAAATATTGAGGCGCCGATTGCACGGGAGCGCCGCCATGAACGCAGACACAACCCCCAGCTATGTCGCCTTCCATGGCGAACGCCTGCTGGCGCAGGGCGACCTGCGCAACGTGGTGACGGCAATCAAGCCGCTGGCCGATCGCGGCGAGGCGGGCGTGCTGGTGTTCGACGCGGCGTCCCAGCAGGTCGATTTCGATCTGCGGGGCACGCTGGCTGAGGTGCTGGCGCGGCTGCCGGCCAACGAGCCTGTGGCCGACAGCGATGCGCCGCGTGGACGCGGGCGGCCGAAGCTGGGTGTGGTGGCGCGCGAGGTGACGCTGCTGCCACGGCATTGGGAATGGCTCGGCCGGCAGCGCGGCGGCGCCTCGGTGGCGCTGCGCCGGCTGGTCGACGAAGCGCGCCATGCGTCGGCCGACACCGACCGCGTGCGTGCCGCGCAGGAGGCCGCGCACCGCTTCATGACGGTGATGGCCGGCGACCGGCCCGATTACGAGGAGGCGGCGCGGGCGCTGTTCGCGGGCGATCGCGATAAGTTCGCGCGTTGCACGCAGGCGTGGCCGGCCGACATCCGCGATCATGCACGCCGGCTGGCGCAGCCGGCCTGGCCGGGTTGATTGCACCGCGGCGACCCGCTAGGCTGCGATGACATGATGAAAATCATATAAGACGCCGCAGCGCGCCGCCGGAGGACACGATGCCCACACCCGCCCCGCAATTCCTGTTCGACTTCGGCAGCCCCAACGCCTTCCTGGCGCACGAGGCGATTCCGGCGATCGAACAGCGCATCGGCACCAGGTTCGAGTACGTGCCGGTGCTGCTCGGCGGCATCTTCAAGGCCACCAACAACAAGTCACCGGCCGAAACGCTGGCCGGCATCAAGAACAAGCGCGAATTCCACGCGGTCGAGACCGAGCGCTTCCTCAAGCGCTTTGCGGTGAAGCCCTATGTGTGGAATCCGCATTTCCCCGTCAACACGCTGAACCTGATGCGCGCCGCCGTCGCGGCGCAGCTCGACGGCGTGTTCGACAAATACGTCGAGGCCGCGTTCCACCACATGTGGGTCGAGCCGAAGAAGATGGACGATCTCGAGACCGCGGTGGCGGCGCTGAATTCGTCGGGCCTCGACGGCAAGGCGCTACTGACCCGGGCGCAGGAGCCGGAGGTGAAGGCCAAGCTGATCGCCAACACCGAAGACGCCGTACGGCGCGGCGCGTTCGGTTCGCCGACGTTCTTCGTCGGCAAGGAGATGTTCTTCGGCAAGGAACAGCTCCGCGACGTCGAGGACATGTACGGCTGAGAGCGAGTGAGAGCCAGACCCTCATGGTGAGGAGCCCGGCCATGCCGGGCGTCTCGAACCATGAGGCCACGGCCGTGCCGCCTCATCCTTCGAGACGCGCGCAACAGCGCGCTCCTCAGGATGAGGATCTGGCGCATCACTTCGAAGAGCCTAGCCAAAACTCAGCAATCCGGGAGACGCCAGCATGACGCCACGCAACGCCACCGTCGCGGTGATCGGGGCCGGGGACTATATCGGCGCCGAGATCGCCAAGAAGTTCGCGTCGGAGGGCTTCACCGTGTTCGCCGGGCGGCGTAACGGCGAGAAGCTGCAGCCGCTGGTCGAAGAGATCGAAGCGGCGGGCGGCAAGATCGTCGCGCGCTCGCTCGACGCCCGCAAGGAAGACGAGGTCACGGCGTTTCTCAACGACGCCGACGCCGATGCGCCGCTCGAAGTGACGATCTTCAACGTCGGCGCCAACGTCAATTTTCCGATCCTGGACACCACCGACCGCGTCTTCCGCAAGGTCTGGGAGATGGCGTGCTGGGCCGGTTTCGTGTCGGGTCGTGAATCGGCGCGGCTGATGCTGGCGCGCGGGCAGGGCAAGATCTTCTTCACCGGCGCGACCGCGTCGCTGCGCGGCGGCTCCGGCTTCGCCGCCTTCGCCAGCGCCAAGTTCGGCCTGCGCGCGGTGGCGCAAGCGATGGCGCGCGAGCTGATGCCGAAGAACATCCACGTCGCGCATCTGATCATCGATTCCGGCGTCGACACCGCCTGGGTCCGCGAGCGCCGCGAGCAGCTGTGGGGCAAGGAGGCGCTCGACAATCCCGACCTGCTGATGCCGCCCGCCTCCGTCGCCGGCGCCTATTGGCAGTTGTATCAGCAGCCGAAAAGCGCCTGGACCTTCGAGATGGAAATCAGGCCGTTCGGCGAGAAGTGGTGAGCCAAGCAGCCTCGTCATTGTGAGAAGGGCAGCATCGTCACGCCGCATATGAGCGGCCTCAGAGCCCCGCACTCAGCGCTTTCGTCATTGCGAGGAGGCGTAGCCGACGAAGCAACCCAGCCACGTACACTGCGCTGGATTGCTTCGCTTCGCTCGCAATGACGAGGTGAAGGGCAGCTATGAAGCGGCTGCGCTGGGCGGTCGGCCGACGCGATGATAAGCCGGTATTCAAATGGGGGAGCGTTCATATGCGGATTCTGATCGTCGGCGCCGGGGCTATCGGCGGGTACTTCGGCGGGCGGCTGTTGCAGGCGGGGCGGGACGTGACGTTTCTGGTGCGGCCCGGCCGCGCCGCTGAGCTGGCGCGTGACGGTCTGGTCATCAAGAGCCCGAATAGCGACGCAACGATCGCCAATCCGCCGGCGCTGCAGTCGGCCGAGCTGAAGCCCAATTACGACGTCGTGCTGCTGAGCTGCAAGGCGTTCGATCTCGACGACGCAGTCGCGTCGTTCGCGCCCGGCGTCGGGCCGCAGACCACGGTGCTGCCGCTGCTCAACGGCCTCCGGCACCTCGACGTACTCGACAGCAAGTTCGGCCGGGACCGCGTGCTCGGCGGCCAATGCGTGATCGCGGCGATGCTCGATGCCCAGCGCCATGTCGTGCAGCTCGCGCCGATGAATTCCATCACCTTCGGCGAACGCGACGGCGGCACCAGCCCGCGCGCGACCGCAATCGCGGAAGCGCTCGGCGGCGCCGGCTTCGACGTCAACGCCTCGACCGACGTGATGCAGGAGATGTGGGAGAAGTGGACCTTCTTGGCCACGCTCGCGGGCTGCACCAGCCTGATGCGCGCCCCGGTCGGCGACATCCTGGCGGCGCCCGGCGGCGCGGAGTTCATCCTCGGTGTGCTCGAGGAGATCAGCGCGATCGCCAATGCCGCCGGCCACCCGCCGCGCGCGCCATTCGTCGAGCGCACCCGCGGCATGCTGCTCGCGGCCGGCTCCAAACTCACTGCCTCGATGTTCCGCGACATCCAGGCCGGCGCCAAGATCGAGGCCGACCACGTCATTGGCGACCTGATCGCCCGCGGCGACGCCGCCGGCCTGCCGGTCGACCGGCTCCGCGTGATCTACACCCACCTCAAGGCGTATGAGAGCCAGCGCGCCTAAGCGCCGGGCTGTTGACGTGACACAGGCTGTTGACCGAAAGACGCCCTGACCGTCCAGCACTGAATCTCCCAACGTCATGCCCGGGCTTGTCCCGGGCATCCACGCCTTGCTGAGGATCTCACGCCGAAGGCGTGGATGGCCGGGACGAGCCCGGCCATGACGGTCCGAGGGGCATTTTGTTTATCGATAGTAAGACGCAACGTTAGAGGCGCCGCTTCACCTCGCGCGTAAGCATCCGCAAGTGGCTATCAGTTGCGCGAGGCGCAGCTCATCCCTTGGTCTAAAGCAGCTGTTAATCGCTCTTGAAAATGCCTCGTGCTCGTCCGAGGCGACGCCGTGCGATCCGCTTGCTCTGCTGCACTTCCTGCCGAATCCGACAGCTGCGCTTCGCCGGTCAGGTCGATATGCCGCAAAATGATGCAATTTGATTTCGATCAATCGACCTCGACGGATTCCAGGTTTGGTGCGACCAACTGCCCCGCCGAGAAAAGATTGATCAGATGAATCAAGCTCTCACATCCAAACGGATCACCCTTGGCGAGGGTGGTCTGACGCTCGTGTTCACCTTGACCACGGCGCTCTGCATCTACGCGACGATCTTCGCCAAGGATGCGCCCTTCGCCTTCCACGCCGCTCTCGGCGCTGCGTTCAGCGCCTGGGCCGTCTTCGCGATCATCACCCGCTACAGCCGCCGCTCCGGCCTGCCCCCGCAGGAAATCAACGGCGTGCCGAACTACAATCTCGGCCCGATCAAGTTCCTGTCCTTCATGGCGATGTTCTGGGGCATTGCCGGCTTCACGGCGGGCCTCTACATCGCGCTCGAGCTGGCGTATCCCGGCCTCAACATCGCCCAATGGGTGAATTTCGGCCGGCTGCGGCCACTGCACACCTCCGCGGTGGTGTTCGCCTTCGGCGGCAACGTGTTGCTCGCGACCTCCTTCTACGTCGTGCAGCGAACCACGCGGGCACGCCTCGCCGGCGACCTCGCGCCCTGGTTCGTCGCGATCGGCTACAACTTCTTCATCGTGATCGCGGGTACCGGCTACCTGCTCGGCGTCACCCAGTCGAAGGAATACGCCGAACCGGAGTGGTACGCCGACCTGTGGCTCACGATCGTCTGGGTGACTTATCTGCTGATCTTCGTCGCGACGTTGATGAAGCGCAAAGAGCCGCACATCTACGTTGCGAACTGGTTCTATCTCGCCTTCATCCTGACCATCGCGGTGCTGCATCTCGGCAACAACCCGACGCTGCCGGTCTCGCTGCTCGGCTCCAAGTCGTACATCGCCTGGGCCGGCGTCCAGGACGCGATGTTCCAGTGGTGGTACGGCCATAACGCGGTCGGCTTCTTCCTCACCGCCGGCTTCCTGGCCATCATGTACTACTTCATCCCGAAGCGGGCGGAGCGGCCGGTCTATTCCTATCGGCTGTCGATCATCCACTTCTGGGCGCTGATCTTCCTGTACATCTGGGCCGGTCCGCACCACCTGCACTACACCGCGCTGCCGGACTGGACGCAGACGCTCGGCATGACGTTCTCGATCATGCTGTGGATGCCCTCCTGGGGCGGCATGATCAACGGCCTGATGACGCTGTCGGGCGCCTGGGACAAGCTCCGCACCGACCCGGTGCTGCGCATGATGGTGGTGTCGGTCGCGTTCTACGGCATGTCCACCTTCGAAGGCCCGATGATGGCCATCAAGGCGGTCAACTCGCTCAGCCACTACACCGACTGGACCGTCGGCCACGTGCACTCCGGTGCGCTCGGCTGGGTCGGCTTCGTCTCCTTCGGCGCGCTCTACTGCCTGGTGCCGGGGGTCTGGGGTCGCAAGCAGCTCTACAGCCTGCGCCTGGTCAACTGGCACTTCTGGATCGCGACCCTCGGCATCGTCCTCTACATCTCGGCGATGTGGGTGTCGGGCATCCTGCAGGGTCTGATGTGGCGTGCTTACACCTCGCTCGGCTTCCTCGAATACTCGTTCATCGAAACCGTCGAGGCGATGCATCCCTTCTATGCGATCCGCGCCGCGGGTGGCGGGCTGTTCCTGATCGGCGCGCTGATCATGGCCTACAATCTCTGGATGACGGTTCGCGTCGGTGAATCGTCGGAGGCCCAGCCGCGCGTCGCCATGCAGGCCGCCGAGTAAGGAACAGATCGATGTCTTTCTGGAATCGTCACAAGATCTTCGAGACGAACTCGATCGTCCTGATCGTTGGTATTCTCCTCGTCATCGCGGTCGGCGGCCTGGTCGAGATCACGCCGCTGTTCTACCTGAAGAGCACGATCGAGAAGGTGGACGGGGTTCGCCCCTACACCCCGCTCGAGCTCGCCGGCCGCAACGTCTACATCCGCGAGGGCTGCTACCTCTGCCACTCGCAGATGATCCGTCCGCTGCGCGACGAGATCGAACGCTACGGCCACTACTCGCTGGCCGCGGAGTCGATGTACGACCATCCGTTCCAGTGGGGCTCCAAGCGCACCGGTCCGGATCTCGCCCGGGTCGGCGGCAAGTACTCCGACGATTGGCACGTCGCGCATCTGAAGAACCCGCGGTCGATCGTGCCGCAGTCGGTGATGCCGAGCTACGCCTTCCTGGCCAGCAACAAGGTCGATCCGTCGAGCATCGCCGATCACCTGCGCACCAACCGGACACTGGGCGTGCCCTACACCGACGAAGACGTCGCCAAGGCTGCGGACGATCTGAAGACCCAGATCGATCCGGACAGCGCCGGCGCCGCCGATCTCCTGAAGCGCTACCCGAAAGCCGTCGTCCGTAATTTCGACGGCCAGGGCGGCGATCCGACCGAACTCGACGCGCTGGTCGCCTATCTGCAGATGCTCGGCACGCTGGTCGACTTCAAGCTCTACAACGAAAAAGCCAATCTGCGCTGAGGTGGAGACATGAAAGCGATCATCTCGGTCGAGAACTTCGTATCCAGCTTCGTCACCGTGTGGTGGACGCCGCTGTTCATGGTGATCTTCTTCGCCATCGTCGCTTACGCGCTGTGGCCGAAGAACAAGACGGCTTTCGACGACGCTGCGCGTATGCCGCTGCGAGAGGATTGATAGGACCATGGCTGACCACGCACATCACGCCGAGATCGACAAGGTCACCGGCACCGCCACGACCGGCCATGAGTGGGACGGGATCAAGGAACTGAACACGCCGCTGCCGCGGTGGTGGATCTGGACCTTCTACGCCACCATCATCTGGTCGATCGGCTACTTCATCGTCTATCCAGCCTGGCCGCTGATGGACGGTTACACCAAGGGCTTGTTCGGCTACTCGTCCCGTGCCGAGCTCGCCGTCGACCTCGCCAACCTCGACAAGGTGCGCGGCGACAAGATGGCGGCGCTGGCCGCCGCTCCGCTCGCCGACATCGAGAAGGATCCGGCGCTGCTGGCGCTGGCGCGCGCCAAGGGCAAAGTGGTGTTCGGCGACAACTGCGCCGCATGCCACGGCTCCGGCGCCGCCGGCGGCAAGGGCTTCCCGAACCTCAACGACGACGACTGGCTGTGGGGCGGTTCGCTCGAGCAGATCGAGCAGACCATCAAGTACGGCGCTCGCTCCGGCAATGACGAAGGCCACATGGGCAACATGCCGGCATTCGGCAAGGACGGCCTGTTGACCAAGGACCAGATCGTCACCGTGGTGAACTACGTGCGCTCGCTGTCCGGCCTGTCGACCAAGCCGGGCGCCGACCTCGCGGCCGGCAAGCAGATCTTCGCGGAGACCTGCTCGTCCTGTCACGGCGACGAAGCGAAGGGCAATCCGGAGCTTGGTGCGCCCAACCTGACCGACAAGATCTGGCTGTACGGTTCGGATGAAGCCACCATGATCGAGACGCTGACCAACGGCCGCGGCGGCGTGATGCCGGCGTGGATCGGGCGCCTCGACCCGGCCACCATCAAGGCGATGGCGGTCTACGTGCACTCGCTGGGCGGCGGCAAGTAGCCGCCTCCTGCCGGACGGACTCCTCGGGTGGCGGGGGCGCCCGAGAGTCCGGCCCCGGACACGACAAGACGGAACGAGCCGATGCTCGACGACACAACAACAAAAACGAGCCCCGATATGAATAAGCCGCTGCGCCAAGTCGATTTCACCCCCGACGAGGACGACGGTCCTCTGTATGCGGCGGGCAAGAAAATCTACCAGCAGAGCGTGACGGGGCCGTTCCGGCGGACCAAGTGGATCCTGATGGCGGTGTGCCTCGGCATCTACTACTTCCTGCCTTTCGTGCGTTGGAATCGCGGTCTCGGCGCTCCCGATCAGGCGGTGCTGATCGACCTCGCCAACAATCGCTTCTATTTTTTCTTCATCGAGCTGTGGCCGCAGGAAATCTATTACTTCACCGGCCTGTTGATCGTCGCCGCGGTCGCGCTGTTCCTGATGAACGCGCTCGGCGGCCGCGTCTGGTGCGGCTATCTGTGCC
>NZ_JBMDXE010000213.1:0-19511 GCF_048594845.1 Rhodopseudomonas sp.
CGACATCCGGGTTCGGCACGACGACCTGACGGTCGAAGCGGCCGGGACGCAGCAGCGCCGGATCGAGCACGTCGGGGCGGTTGGTGGCGGCGATCAGGATCACGCCCTCATTGGCCTCGAAGCCGTCCATCTCGACCAGCAACTGGTTGAGAGTCTGCTCGCGCTCGTCGTTGCCGCCGCCGAGGCCGGCGCCGCGATGACGGCCGACCGCGTCGATTTCGTCGATGAAGATGATGCCGGGCGCGTTCTTGTTGGCCTGCTCGAACATGTCACGCACACGGGAGGCGCCGACGCCGACGAACATTTAGACAAAGTCCGAACCCGAGATGGTGAAGAACGGCACGTTGGCTTCGCCCGCGACCGCACGCGCGATCAGGGTCTTACCCGTACCGGGGGGGCCGACCAGCAGCACACCGCGCGGGATGCGGCCGCCGAGGCGCTGGAACTTGCCCGGGTCGCGCAGGAACTCGACGATCTCCTGCAGATCCTGCTTGGCCTCGTCGACACCGGCAACGTCCTCGAACGTCACGCGGCCGTGCGCTTCGGTCAGCATCTTGGCGCGCGACTTGCCGAAGCCCATCGCCTTGCCGGCGCCGCCCTGCATCTGCCGCGACAGGAAGATCCACACGCCGATCAGCGCGATGAACGGCAGCCACGACACCAGCAACGACACGAACCACGGCACGTTGTCGCCCGGCGGCTTGGCGGTGATCGACACCTTGCCGTTGTACAAACGAGTCACCAGCGTCGGATCGTTCGGCGCGTAGGTCTGGAAGGTCGAGCCGTTGGTGAAGCTGACGTGGATTACCTGGCCCTGGATCACTACGTCGCGAACGTGATTCTGATCGACCTCGCTGAGGAGTTGCGAGAACGAGATGTCCTGCGAGGCGGCGCGCTGACCGGGATTCTGGAAGAGCGTAAACAGCGCCAACAGCAGCAAAACGATAATGACCCAGAGGGCGAAATTCCGCAGATTGGCGTTCATCGGTCTTCCTTATTGGTCGCGCGGATCGCGACCTTTGGCCCAAGGTGCGCCGTCAGGCTCTCCCGGACCGGCCATTGCACAATCTAGGTGTCACACGGCGCGCTGCCAAGAGAAGCATTCAGGACTATTTAGCGCATTTTACCCCACTTCCGGCTCACATCGCGGCGAGCGCCGACCATGATCGAGCTTGTCTAAGGTCGCCTGGAAGCGGTCTTTCCACCCGGGGTGCGGCGCGGCGGCGCCGCGGCGATCAGAAGCCGTTCGGCCGTCAGCGTGATCACGGCCCCGGCCAGCGTCTGCTTCAGCCTGGTTCTCCCCCGCACGGGGGGAACTGCTGTCGCGGCTTCGATCGCTGCGGCCAGCGCCTCGACCTTCCCCAGTTCCGGGCTGCCCTCCCGGCCTACCCGCGTGAGTTCGCGGAGCAGCAGGCGAATGCGGACCTCCGCGGCAAGGCCGCAAAATGCGTCGGCATCGTAGCCGGGGCCTGGACGTTCCCGTCCGCACATCGCCAGGAGCCGTTCGGCGCCGTCCACCAGCTGCTCCAGAGCCGCATCGGCGCGCGCCGCGCGGGCCGCGAACCGGGCGAGATTGCGCGAGTCGCAGCCCTCGGCCGCGAGCAGCGGCATCAATTCGCGCAGCCGCGGCCGTGTAAAGCGCGGATCAGCGTTGCTGGGGTCGGTCGCGAACGCGATCCGAGCCCGCTTCAGTGTGGCCGTCAGCCTTTGCTTGGAGATGTCCAGCAGCGGGCGCGCCAATACGAGCCCGTCCCGCTCCGTCTCCCGCGCCATCGCGGCGAGGCCGGAGATGCCGCTGCCGCGGGACAGCCGCATCAGCACGGTCTCGGCCTGATCGTCCCGCGTATGCGCCGTCACGATGTGGCCGGCGCCGGCGGACTTCGCCGCCCGCACCAGCAGACGATAGCGGGCATCACGCGCGGCGGCCTGCAGGCCTGAGGCCGGCTTGTCACCAGCCCAGCGCAGGGTTCGATGGGGCAGTCCGAGCGCCTGGGCGATCTGCTTCACAGCACGTGCTTCGCGCGCCGATTCCGGCCGCAGGCCATGATCGACGGTGACGACCGACAGCGCCGGGCCGCGCTTGAGGGCTTTGCGCCAGCGGGCCGCGAGCCACATCAGCGCCAGCGAATCCGGCCCACCAGAGACGGCCAGCACGATCGCCGGCGCCGTCTTCCAGTCGGCGAACAGCTGGGCAGCCTCGCGCGCCGAAATCGGCGCTTCATTATTCCCGGACATCGGCGGTGCCATCTCTGACAATCGGCCCCGGCGTCGCCGGAGCTGTCAGGTCAGCATTTCAGCTTCTTCTGCTCGGCTTCGACGCCGCGCCGGACGCCGGCCGATGCCTTCGGATATTTGCGGCCAATCTCGCCGAGCGCGGCGCAGGCGGCCTCCTTCTCCTTCAGCGCGGCCAGCGACTGCCCCAGCCGCAACAGGGCGTCGGGCGCCTTGCCGGACTTGTCGTATTTGCTGGTCACCGCGAGGAAGGACTCGGCGGCGTCGCGATACATCTGGCGCTGGAAGAAGCTCTCCCCCAACCAGTATTGCGCATCGGGGGTCAGCGCGTCGTTCGGATATTTGGTCGCGAAGTTGCGCATCGTCTCTTCGGCGAGCGCGTAGTCGCGACGCTGCATATAGCCGATGCCGAGATCGAATTCGTCGCGCGGCGTGGCCGAAGGCGGCAGCGTCGTCAGGCCGGCAGCTCCCCCGGCCCGCGGCGCCTGTTGGGCCGGCGCCCCGGCGTCGGGATAGCGAGGACCGTTGTTGTTGGAGAGATCGAGCGGCGCACCCGGATCGCGCCCGGGGAGATTGCCCCCCTGCTCGGCCGGGATCGGAAGCTGGCCGCCACCGAGCGCGCGCGGCACACCGGGAGCCTGCGGATTTTGGCTCGGATCGAAAGCGTCGCCGCGGCGGCGGCCGCCGGTCGCCGCAGGTGGAGCCGCCTGATCCTGCACGATGGGCGCCTGCGGCTGCTGGCCATAGACCTGCCCCTGCGGCTGCTGCCCGTAAACCGGGGCTTGAGGCTGCTGATTGTAAACCGGCGGCTGTTGCGGGCCGCCTTGTGGCGCGGCGGTATTGCCAGCGCCCGGCTGTACACCTGCGCCGCTCTGCAACTGCTTCACCTGATCTTCGAGCCGCCGGTTGCGGTATTGCAGCTCCTCGTTCTGACCGGTGAGCGTGCGGAGCCGCTCCTCGAGCTGCTGGATACGGATCTCCGGATCGACGTCGCCGCCATACTGCTGGGCCAGCGCGGGAGCGGCGAAAGCGAGCGTCGCGAACACCGCGAGACTGCGCGCAGAAAAGGCGAAGATGGATGACATGGGGGCCCGACGGTTGGGGATTGCGCGCCAGATTAGTAGCGCCGGAATGATCGCCGGACTACGCCAAAAATGTGACTGAAACGGCGTACCGACGTCGCACCGGCGGGACAGTCGAAAGATTGTCCGCAAATGAAAACGGCGCCCGAAGGCGCCGTTCATCGATCGATGTAGAGCGCGATCAGGCGCCGGCGTTCAGCACGGTCACCGCGCGGCGGTTCTGCGACCAGCACGAGATGTCGTTACACACCGCGACCGGACGCTCCTTGCCGTAGGAGATGGTGCGCATCCGCGACGGATCGATCCCGCGCGACGCGAGGTAGTTACGAACCGACTGCGCACGCCGCGCGCCCAGCGCGATGTTGTACTCGCGGGTGCCGCGCTCGTCGGCATGGCCTTCAATCGTGAAGGAGTAGCGGTTGTAGGTCTGCAGCCACTGCGCCTGCTTGTCGAGCGTCGCGGTCGCCTGCGGGGAAAGGTCGGTCTGGTCGCTCTCGAAGAACACGCGGTCGCCGACATTGACCACGAAGTCCTGCTGGCTGCCCGGAGTGGCCGCGTTGGCCATCGCACCGTCGGCGCCGAGCCCGGTCTTGTTATTGGCGCAAGCCCCCATCGACAGGGCCACCGCGAGCACCGCGGCCAGCTTCAATCCCTGGAGGATTCGCTTGTGATGTGTCATTCCGGAGCCTCCACGCTCGCGATATTCGGATGTCGTCCGGTCTACAGGGCGATGGTTAAGCGAACGTTCCGTCAACCTTGATGAGACGTTGCCGGCTCCGATCAAATGCCCCCGATCGGTGAAAAGCAATCGCGATGGTTAATGAGCTGTAAATATGGCGCCAAGGTGAAGGCTATGCAGCTCCGGGGCCGGGAAATGGCCGTAAAATGACGATTTGGCGTGTGCGCGCGGAGAAAGCGTCAACGCGCGCGAGATAGGAAGCCGGTGGCGCCGGGTATCAGACTCCTGAAGCCGTGCGCGGGACCTCGGTCAGGCGGCGGGGGACCGCCAGCGCCGGTGCACGTTCGAACAGCTTGTGGCGCTCGAATGGAGTCGAGCGCAAGAACGGATAGCGCGCGAACACCTTGTGGTGCGTGTTCGGAAAGTCGATCTCCATCAAACTGATCGGCTTCTTCAGACCCGGATAGTCGCGCGGCGGACAGATCATCGTCATGAAGACCCGGCGGTAGAAGGCCTGATGCTCGGCGCGGACCGACGCGAGCCCGATATCGGCCCGGAAGTGTTCGCAAGCCACATAGGCCAGCCGCAGCGTGAGATAAGCGAGTTCCGGCACGCGATGAGTCCGGTCCGGATCCGACACGAAACGGGTCGGATCGACGATCACCTTGCCGTCCGCCAGCCATGGCTGCAGGAAATCCGGAAAGACGTCCATCGACGGACAAAGCTGATTGTGCGGCGAGGCCACCGTGATCCGCAGCGAGCTGGTCAGCTCGCCTTCGAAGAAGATTCCGAAAATCCACGAGTTCGCCTGGCTGTCATAGCGATCCGTTACGATGCCAAGGCTGTTCGACTCGATGGCGCCTTCCTTCAGATAGGCGCGATAGCGAAGCCGATAGATCGCTTCGCGGTCGGCGGCGGTTTCGGCGAGACGGTATTCGATTTTGTCGAGCAGTTCGCGGCGGCGGAGCGCAACCCGCCCCTCTTCGAGTTCTTGCCGGGCGGCGCTCATCACCAAATTCCCCACTATCCAAATGCTGAACTCAAAATTCAACGAGCGAACGCTAACGAATTCTTAACGGCGGCGCAAAGCATTTGAATCATTAACGTTAATCGTCGCGCCTGAAATCGCAGGTTGTGCGATCAGGGGAGACTTTAGGCGATCGAGCGGAAGGGCAGCACCAGCTTCTCGCCGTCCTTGGGACGACGGCCATGCGAAGCTGCGAGAAGCTGGCGGATGCGCGAGGCCTGGACCGGCCGGCTGAACAGATAGCCCTGCCCTTCGGTCACGGTGCCGTCGGCACTGATGCGCTCGAGCTGCTCGTTGGTCTCGATACCTTCGATCACGACGGCCATGCCGAGATCCGCACTGAGCCGCGCAACGCCGCGGAGCAGGGTCAGCGGTCGGTCGTTATCGATGCCTTCGAGGAAGGAGCGATCGATCTTCACCTTTTGCAGCGGGAAGCTGTGCAGGTAGCTGAGGCTCGAATAGCCGGTGCCGAAATCGTCCAGCGAAATCCGCACGCCTTCGGCGTGCAGCTGTTCCAGCACATCGTGCGTGAACTGCGTATTCCGCAGCAGCGACGACTCGGTGATCTCGATCTCCAGGCGGTTCGCAGGCAGGCCGGACACTTCCAGCGCGTAGCGCACCTCATTGAGAATGTCGCGCTGGTGGAACTGCTGCGAGGAGAAGTTGACCGCGACACTGACCTGCTGCGGCCACATCATGCATTCCATGCAGGCCTTGCGCAGGATCCAGCGGCCGAGATCGACGATCAGCCCCATCTCTTCGGCGACCGGAATGATATCGACCGGAGACACGGTGCCGCGCACCGGGTGGTTCCAGCGCAGCAAGGCTTCGCAGGTGGTGATGCGGCCGGTCTTCAGGTTCACCAGCGGCTGGTAGTAGAGTTCGAATTCCTCGTTCGCGAGCGCCTTACGCAGATCGAGCTCGAGGATCCGGCGAGCCTCGACCGTCTGCGCCATCTCTTCGCGGAAGAAGCAGTACGTGCCTCGGCCGTCGGCTTTAGCGCGGTACAGCGCCATGTCGGCGTTCTTCAGCAGGATGTCGGCGCGCGTGCCGGGCGTCGTCATCGCAATGCCGATCGAGGCGCCGATCTCGACGACGTGGTGATCGATCAAATAACGATCGCTGAGCCGGTCGACGATGCGCCGCGCCAGGACCGCGGCATCCTCGTTCGACCGGATGTTCTGCTGGAACACCACGAACTCGTCGCCGCCGAACCGCGCAACGAAGTCTTCCGGGCGCAGCATGCCGCGCAGCCGTTCGGCGACCGCGCAAAGTAGCCGGTCGCCGCAGGGATGACCCAGCGTGTCGTTGATCTGCTTGAACTGATCGAGATCGATGAACAGCAGCGCGGACAGCTGCGACTTGCCGTGGCCGTGCTCGGTGGCCAGGATCCGTTCGATCTCGTCGCGGAAGTGCACGCGGTTCGGCAGCGCGGTGAGTTCGTCGTAGCGCGCGAGATGCACGATACGTGCTTCCGCAGTGCGCCGCTCGGTGATGTCCTCGACCAGCACCACCGTGCCGCCGCCGGCCATCGGCTGGAACGTCCAGGACAGCGAGCGCGGCGTCGCCTCGTCGCCCACGGTCACGATCTCGCCGGCGAGCGAATTGTCGATCTCCGACAGGATCAGACGGCCGCTGGAGGCCGAAATCGCCCCGATGGTGACGCAGGCCGACACGATTTCGGTCGCGGTCGGCCCGCTGTTCATCAGGCTTTCGCGCAGCTTCATCATCTCGGCGAAGCGGCGGTTCATCACCGCCAGCCGGCCGTCCGCGCGGAACATGCACAGTCCGTGCGGCATGTTGTTCAGCGCGGTGTCGAACTGGTTGGCGAGGGCCGCCTCTCGCTCCCGCCCGATCCAGGCGTCGAGATACAGCCGTTGCAGGCTCGACGTGACACGCCGGATGGCGATGAAGAACACCATGCTGAGAACGGCGAGCGTCAGGTAGTAAATTCCCCCGATGGCCAGCATCGCGACGATCAGCGGACCGCAGCTCAGCAAAACCTGCAGGTGGAAAATCTTGGGCCGCCCGAAGGTGCGTCCGACACCGGCGGAGGTGTAGGCCACCACCGTGGTGATGCAGAGCATGTGGGCGCCGATATCGTGGGTATCGAGCAGAACCACCAGCGACCAGAGGCCGAGGCAGATGCCATGGGCCACCGCGCCGACGCGATAGCGGCTTTCCCAGGAGTCGGCATCTTCAGGCGAAAGGGGAGCATTCCGCTGCCGGTAGCGGCGCATCTGCAGGGCGCGCGAGCATCCGATCAGCACGAACAACGGGACAAACAGCCAGGTCCAGATATTGCCGCTGACCGCGCCGATCACCGATCCGGCGATGGCCGGCCCGAACGCGCCGACGATCATCGGCGCCGGGTTCATGAACAACGAGTCGACCAAGCCGGCGTGGATCGCCGGCGACATGTCCTGGTCGCTGTCCCGTTTTTGGCTGAGAAGCTGCATCAGCTGCAAGCGCGTCCTTTTCAGACTCCGCTGTATCCCAAGCAGATGAAGCCTTTCTGAGCGAACATGATTACCGAGTCATTGCCGCGATCGCAGCCACGACAACCTCTAGGTTCCGGCCTGCGCAAAGGCGCAGGCCAGATGGGACCGCCGGCTGTCCCGTTAAGACAGGAGCGGCGACCAGGCGGGATCGGACGCGTAGCCTGGCGTCGGAACCCGCAGCTCGTTGCGGCCGGAGACATCGACAGTGTACAGCGACGGCCCCGCATTGCCGCCCGGATCGCGGAAGAACATCAGCACGCGGCCGTTTGGCGCAAAGGTGGGACCTTCGTTATGGAACCCGGAGGTCAGGATGCGCTCTCCGGAACCGTCCGGCTTCATGATGCCGATCGCGAACTGACCGCCGCCCATCTTGGTAAAGGCGATGTAGTCGCCACGCGGCGACCAGACGGGGGTCGAGTAGCTGCCGTCACCGAACGAGATCCGCTGCGCCTGTCCGCCATTCGCCGGCATCACATAGATTTGCGGCTTGCCACCCCGGTCGGACTCGAAGCACAGCCGGCTGCCATCGGGCGCATAGGAGGGCGACGTGTCGATCGCCGGCGTGTCGGTCAGCCGCGTGGTGGACTTGGACCGCAGGTCCATGACGAACAGGTTGGAGTTGCCGCCCTGCTGCAGGCTCATGATGATGCGCTGGCCGTCCGGCGAGAACCGCGGCGCAAACGACATACCGGGGAAGTTGCCGACGATCTCGCGCTGCCCGGTCTCGATGTTGAACAGGTAGACCCGCGGATCGCCCTGCCCGAACTCCATGTAGGTGATTTCCTGGGTGGACGGCGAGAACCGCGGCGTCAGAACCAGATCGCTGCCGCGGGTGAGATAGCGCACGTTGGCGCCGTCCTGATCCATCAGCGCCAGCCGTTTGACGCGGCGGTCGGACGGACCGCTTTCGTCGATGAACACGATGCGGCTGTCGAAGTAACCCTTCTCGCCGGTGAGCCGCTCATAGATCTGGTCCGAGATGATATGGGCGATGCGGCGCCAGTACTCCGGCGAGGTGAAGTACTGCTGGCCGGCGAGCTGCTGGCCGGTGGCGACGTCCCACAGCCGAAACTCGGCCTTGAGTCGGCCGTCGGACTGCCGGGTCATCCGCCCGGTCACCAGCGCCTGGGCGTTGATGCTGCTCCAGCTCTTGAACTGCGGCGGCACGTCGATGTTGCTGATCTTCTCGAGGAAGGCCGCCTGATCGATCGGGGCGAACAACCCGCTGCGCTTCAGATTGTTGGTGATCACCTGGCTGACGCCATTGCCGACCTCGGTGTCGGACGGTGTGCCCGCGACGAAATTCGGGATCGCGATCGGCAGCGGCGCGACATCGCCGCCGGTGACGGTGACGCGCGCCTGGCCGAACGCACGACCGGCACCGGCTGCCACCAGACCGGTAGCTGCCAAACCGGACAGGACCTGCCGACGTCCGATGATGAATGGCGCAGCGATCGGCTTACGAATGTCTGACATCGTCGTGTTGCTCTCAGCGCAGAGGTTACAGGTCTCTGCTATCAAAAACGGGGTTGAAATATCGCCATTCCGCAAAGAAGCCGGGTGGCAGCCGATACGGCGCGCATTCGATGATGGCGCGCAGTCCGCTCTCCTGGAAGACGCGCTGATACGCGCTCGACGGTGACGACACCGACGCCGGCATCGTCTCGAGCGTGCCGTCCTGTTTCAGACGGATGCTGAATTCCGCTTCGACGCGCTGCGCGTCGAGGCCGCCATAGGGCTTCTTCCAGCAGCGAAGCACCTGCTCCTTGAACATTGCGCCCCAGGTCGCGGAGTTGTCCGCCGACCGGCCCTTGGCGAGGCCGAGCGCCGCGTTTGAATTCAGCGCGTCGCCGGTCGCCGACTGACGGGTCGGGTCACGCTTGTCGAGCAGCGCCGCGATCTTCGATTGGTCGAAGACTCGCTCGGCCTTCTTGGTCGGCTCCGGCGGCTTCGCGGCGGCCTCGGCCTGCGGCTTCGGCGGCGTCGGCTTCTTCTTCTCTTCTTTCTTCAGCGCCTCGGCGATCGGATCGACCTTGGGATCAGGCTCCGGCTTTGCGGCCTTCTTGGTCTCTTCCTTCGGCTCGGGCTTCTTTTCCGCCTTCTTCGGCTCTTCCTTTTTGGGCTCTTCCTTCACCACCGGCTTCGGCGGATCAGGCTTCTTCTCGACCGGCTTGTCGGGCTTGGGCTGCGGCGTCGGCGCGGTGTCGGTGACCACCGGCGGCTTCTTGTCGTCGATCTTGCCGACGGCGTCGTCCATCGGCTTGGCCTCGGCCACCTTCTCGACCAGCGGCTTCGGATTTTCCTTCTTGCCGGTCTTCATGCCGGCCATCACCTTGGCGAGCTGATCTTCGGAGATGGTATCGACCGCGACGGAGTCCTGAGGCTCGAGTTCGAAGGCCTTCGACGAAAAAGACAGCATGGCCCAGCCGAGCACGAGAACGTGCAGCGCCACCGAGGCCACCAATGTCTTGTCGATCTTCACCTTCAGAATTCCCGCTCCATCCTCAGTGTCGTCAGTCGCCTTCCCCGTTCACGAGCCCTGCTCCGGCAGGATCACGATGTTCGGCTTGAAGCCGGCGGCCTTGATCTGGCCGAGCAGCTTCATCATGTCCGTGTAGCAGACGTCCTTGTCACCCCTGAGATAGATGACGTTGTCGGTCTCGGAGCGCGTCGCCCGGATCGCCTTGATCTTGGCGTCGAGCTCCGCCGCCGGCACCGCGCTGTCGCCCACATACATCTCGACCTGCGAATTGCAGGCGCCGCCGGTGCGCTTCACCGACAGCGTCAGCGGCGGCGAGTTCGACTGGATCTGCGCGCCGCCGCGGGCGGTCGGCAGATCGATGTCGATCGAGGTGGTGAGCAGCGGGGCCGCGACCATGAAGATGATCAGCAGCACCAGCATCACGTCGACCATCGGGGTGACGTTGATTTCCGCCATCACCGGACGCTTGCGACTGCCGCGACGGCCGCCGCCGCCCGCAGCTACGTTCATCCCCATGGTCGGATGCTCACTTTGCGCTCACCTGCCCGGATCATGCGCGCTCGTCGATCTGCCGTGACAGGATGGCCGAGAACTCGTCCGCGAACCCCTCCAGCCGCTGGGTCTGGCGGTTCACCTCGGATGTGAACTTGTTATAGAAAATTGTCGCCGGAATGGCGGCGATCAGACCGACCGCGGTGGCGAACAGCGCCTCGGCAATGCCCGGCGCGACCACCGCCAGCGAGGTGTTCTTCGACGCGGCGATCGACTGGAAGCTCGACATGATGCCCCAGCCGGTGCCGAACAGGCCGACGAACGGGCCGGCCGAGCCGACCGTCGCGAGCACCAGCAGGCGGCGTTCCAGCCGCTCGACCTCGCGGGCGATCGACACGTTCATCACCTTCTCGATCCGCATCTGCAGGCCGGCGAAGGAGCGCGAATGGCTCTCGAACGAGCGCTTCCACTCGCGCATCGCGGCGACGAAGCAGGCGGCCATCGAGTGCGTCGGCTTGGCCGACAGGGTGCGGTACAGGTCGTCGATGGATTCGCCCGACCAGAACGCCTGCTCGAACCGGTCCATCGCCCGCTTGGTGCGGGAATAGAGAATCAGCTTGTCGATCGCGATCGCCCAGACCCAAACGGAGCAGCCGATCAGGCCGAGCATCACCGACTTGACGATCCAGTGCGCCTGCCAGAACAGCGCGATCAGCGAGACGTCGGCGGAAACCATCGGCATGGCTGACTGGGCAACGTCGGCCGGATTCATGATCGATTATCCTCTCACGCAAGGGCCGACGCAGCCGGCACCAGCTCTGGTCCGCGCGGCAGGCGCCGCAGTCCGGCAAGAGCGCCACCGCCAAATTCTGCGTTGTCAATTGGGAGGGCCCGTCCAAAGCCGGGCCCTGAATCCCCTGCCAACGTGTCAAAACGAGGGCTGAAAGCGCATCCTGACGCCCCTAACCAATCGCTAATCAGGGTTAAGAAGGCGTTACCAGTTCCAGGAAAATGCCCGTGATCACACGGGCGTGTGGCTGCAGGACAGGCGCTGACGTTCAGTGGAACCGTGCAGGGTCGGAGGTCGGCAACCGCAGATGGCGGAGCTTGTCGGGATTGCGGACGACATAGATCGCGACGATGCGGCCGTCCTCGATCGCCAGCGCCGTGGTCTGCAGCCCGTCGCGTTCCTGGGTGACGAAACCCGGCAGGCCGTCGATCGAGCGGGTGGAAATCAGCGTCGAGGCGTCCGGCTTCTTGCGTGCGATGCCGGCAAAGAACCGCGCCACCCGCGAGGCACCGTGGATCGGGTTGAGGGCAGCTAGGCGCTTGCCGCCGCCATCGCCGGTGAACACCACGTCGTCGGCGAGCAGCGCCGTCAGCGCGGCGAGATCGCCGCTCCGCGAGGCCTCAAAGAACGCGCCGGCAATCGCGAGGCCGCGCTCTTCGGACACCGGGAAGCGCGGCCGCGCGGCGCGGACGTGGTTCCGCGCCCGCGTCGCGAGTTGGCGACAAGCTGCCGGGTCGCGGTCGAGCGTGCGGGCGATGTCGTCGAACGACAGGCCGAACACGTCGTGCAGCAGGAAGGCTGCGCGCTCCAGCGGCGACAGCCGCTCCAACGCGAGCATCAAGGTGAGGGTGATATCATCGCCCTCCTCCTCCTCGGCCTCCGGCGCGATCAGCGGCTCGGGCAGCCACGGCCCGACATAGGTCTCGCGCTTCATCCGCGCCGATTTCAGCACGTCGAGGCTGAGCCGTGTCACCACTTGAGTCAGAAACCCCGCCGGATCGCGGACCGCCGCGCGATCGGTACGATGCCAGCGCAAGTAAGCGTCCTGCACCACGTCCTCGGCCTCGGCGACCGAGCCGAGCATCCGGTACGCGACGCGGACGAGACGATGCCGCAGCGGCGCGAAGCTCGCTGCGGCATCGTCGGCTGGAGTGGGATCAGGAGGCCTTGGCATGAGCCGGGGCGACCGGATGAACGAAGCGGAAGCCGATCGCGATGCGATTCCAGGTGTTGATCGCGCCGATCAGCATGGTGAGATTGGCCTGTTCGGCGGCGTTGAACTGCTGCGCCAGCACTTCGTAGTCCGCATCCGGCGCATGCGTGTCGGCCACCAGCGTCAGCGCCTCGGTCCAGCCGAGCGCGGCACGCTCGCGGTCGCTGTACAGCAGCGACTCGCGCCAGGCGCTCAGCAGATACAGCCGCTGCTCGGCCTCGCCGTGCGCGCGGGCGTCCTTGCTGTGCATGTCGAGGCAGAACGCGCAGCCATTGATCTGCGAGGCGCGCATCTTCACGAGTTCGATCAGGCTCGGCTCGAGGCCGCTGTTCTTGATCGCGGTCTCGAGCGCGACCATCGCCTTGTAGGCTTCGGGTGCGGCTGCCGCGGGGTTGAGGCGGGCTTTCATCGTCGTCTCCTGCGGTTGGATGAGGATAGGACGAGACAGCGGCGCCCGGTGTGACATTGCCGCGAGCAAAAACAAAACCGCCCGCCTGAGAGCCAGGCGGGCGGCGATGTCACTGCTGATGAGGCGCGATCAGCCCTGCGGTGGCGCGTCGTTCGAGCCGGCCGGCTTGGTGCGGTGCTGGGCCATGAAGGCGTCGAACTCTTCCTTGTCCTTGGCGTGGCGCAGGCGATCGAGGAAGTCCTTGAACTGCACCTGCTCTTCTTCGAGCCGGCGGAGCGTTTCCATCCGATACTCGTCGAAAGCACGATTGCCGCTGGAGGGCGGGCCGAAGCCGAAGCCGTGGCGGTCCATGCGGGCGCGCATCCGCTCCATCTTGTACTGCATCCGCTCCATCTTGTTCGAGAAGCGATCACCGCGATCCCAGCAACCCATGTTTCTGCTCCAGAGTGTGTAGAAGAGAAGTGCCAGTCCGATCGGCCACCAGACGATGAAGCCGGCGACCGTCAGCAGGATCCAGCCGGGGCTCCAGGACGATCGTAGCGCGGGCTGGTAGCGCGCCCCGGGGGGACCCCATCGATCGTAGTCAGCGGCGTTGGCCATGTGTCTCTCCATTCCCGGCGAGCGCCGGTGTGAATGTAAATAACATTTACATAGCTAATCCATTCTCTGGTTTTGTCAAGCGAACGTGGAAAACGGTCGGGGCGACAATTGCGCACGGCGCTCACTTCGCAGTGAGCGCAAGCCCTACGAGGCCGTGCCCCACGGGCCAGAACGCTTTGGTTCGGCGGGCTTTTCCGGCTTGGCGCCGAGGTCGGCCGGAAATCCGAGGCCGCGCAGATAAATCAGCACGCCGGCTTCGAGCAGCTCTTCGGCGGCCATCGGCAGCTTGCGCCGCGCGGCGTCGCCGCGGCCGAACAGCGAGGCAATGCCGTGCGACATCGACCAGATGTGCAGCGCCATCATCAGCGCCGGCGGCCGCGCGACATTCGGCGGCGTCAGCGCAGCGAGGCGTTCGGCGGCGGCGCGGATGACGTTGAAGGCGCGTTCCGACGCGGTCAGCAGCAACGGATTGGAATCGACCGGCACTCCGGATTCGAACATGGCCGAGTAGTAGGCCGGCTCGCTGCGGGCGAACGCCAGATAGGCCGGGCCGACCCGCATGAAGGCGGTCAACGTGTCGGGACGGCCGTCGTCCCAGGCCTTGGCGAGCACCTGCTCGAACTGCTCGAAGCCGCGCTGGGCGATGCTGGAGAGCAATTCGTCGCGGTCGCGGAAGTGGCGATAGGGCGCGGCCGGGCTGACGCCGGCCATGCGGGCGGCGTCCGCGAAGGTGAAACCGGCCGGGCCCTTCTCGGCGATCAGCCCGAGCGCGGCCTGCAGCAGGGCTTCTTTCAGATTGCCGTGATGATAGCCGCGCTCGGCGCGGCGGTCTTCCTTGCGCCAGCTCATGTGAAGGGCTTTTACATGAGGGGGGACGAAAGGTCACGGGCCATCGCGCCGCGCCGAGCCGGTTCCAATCGTTCGCAACAACGCCGTTTCCGACCGAAAGAAGCTTGCGGCAAACCTGTGGCAACGGCAATTCGGCCGCCCGTCTTGCGACAAGGTTGCGGCAGGAGGGGCCGGCCGCATCAACCCGGTGTTAGGCTACCCTTGTCCACGGCCGGCGGCCTGCATTGCCTCGAAGCCGGTGAGCTCGGCCTGCACCTGTTCGGGGAAGTCGGCGAACTCCTGGACCTGCCGCACCTCGATGACCTCGTTTGGGCCGGCCGGGCAGCGCGTCGCCCAGGCGATCGCCTCCTCGCGCGAGGCGACGTCGATCATCCAGTAGCCGCCGAGCACTTCCTTGACCTCGGCGAACGGTCCGTCGATCACCAGCGGCTTGCCGCCGGCGAAGCTGACGCGCGCGCCCATCGACGGCGGGTGCAGCCCGTCGCAAGTAATCAGCACGCCGGCCTTCTGCAGCGCCTCGTTGTACTTCATCATCGCCGCGACGGCTTCCGCCTCGGGCATCTCGCCGGGCGCCGCGCTTTCGTAGCCCTTCGGAATCATCAGCATCATGAACCGCATCGTCGTCTCCCCGTGGTGATCAGATAGTCGAGGAACGACTCGCGATCGGGTAACCCGACATCGCGCGACGAAAAATCATCACGCCGACGCGTCGCTCCATGACGCATCGCAACAAACAACCCGCCGGAAACGGCGCGGCAGCGTACGGGACGCGAACAAATTCCCGCCGCATTGATTGACGAACGTTCATGTGTCGATGTTCGCAGAGTGGGGACTCAACGAAGAGCGAATAGTCGTCGCGGGGCGTTTCAGCGTAGCAATCTGGTCGGCCGGTCGCGCAGCTTCGCGCGGTCATCTCACGCGTCGCCGCACTGCGGCACGCGGCCCGGCATTGCTGTGTTCGACGTCCACGCTGTCTTGGGAGGATGGAATGGACGAAGCTACCAAACTCGCCGCGTCACGCGCGATGGCCCATGTGCTGGCAGTGGCGTCGCTGCTGGTGATCGCCGGGGTAGTGTTTTATGTGCGGTGACGCGAGACAATATCACACCGTCGGTGCGGGAAGAGTATCGCTCGCGTGCGGCGCTGGATTACTTCGCTTCGCTCGCAATGACTGGAGTGGTCGTTGTCCTGCCGACCTTGAGGGCTCGGCCCTTACTACGCATTCAGCGCCGTCATCCTGAGCTGCCCGCCCGCAGGGCGAGCCTCGAAGGATCCGGACGCGGAGACGGATCGGTCGCGCGCGGCCCATCCTTCGAGGCTCGCTGCGCTCGCGCCGCAGGATGACGTCCGAGGTGTGGGGCCGGCGACTGAACCGATCGGATCCCTCGCCGCTCAGCTGTTCGTCGTGATGCTCGGGTCCGACTTCAGCTCCTGATAAGTCTCCTGCTCGCCGCGGACTTCTTTTTCGGCTTCGAGCCAGAACTCTTCGCTGCGGCCTTCAGGATAGCCAGCCAGCTCCCACTTCTCGCGGGCACGGTGGCGGATACGCTGCGTCAGTTCGTCGTCCATGCTGACCTCCGGTCGGAACGCGGTACGTGTAGTGCGTCGGACATTCTATTTCCGCTTCATGTAATCCTGATGTCGGCGACCGGTTCCTGCGCCGCGGGATGCGGCCAGACGCGCGTGCTCGGCCGGAGCGCAGCGCTTTCCCGCTGCGACGGCGGCGCGACAGGAAATTCTCCGCTGCGCCCGAACAACGCAACCTCTGCTCGTTCCGCATGTGCTAACGGGTGAGACCGCCCGCAGCGGCGATGGTTTGCATGCAAGAACAGGACGTTTCATGACGACTTCCCCGTCCAAGGTCGCACTGATCACTGGCGCCGCCCGCGGCATCGGGCTGGCGACGACCCGCCGTTTTCTCGATGAAGGCTGGCGCGTCGCGCTGCTCGACAACGACGACGACGGGCTGCGCGAGGCGATGCGTATCCTGGACGAGCCGGAGCGGACGCTGGCGCTGCATTGCGACGTCGCCGACGCGGCATCCGACGCCAGCGACATCGCGGCGATCGGCGAGCGGTTCGGCCGGCTCGATGCGGTGGTCAACAATGCCGGCGTCGCGGTGTTCAAGCCGATGATGGACACCACCCACGCCGAATGGCAGCGGGTGATCGACGTCAATCTGACCGGGCCGTTCAAGCTGATCCAGGCGGCGGTGCCGCTGCTGCGCGACTCCGGCGGCGGCGCGATCGTCAACGTCACGTCGATCTCCGGACTGCGCGCCTCGACGCTGCGCTCGGCCTACGGCACCAGCAAGGCCGGCCTCGCCCATCTCACCAAGCAATGCGCGGTCGAACTCGCCGGCCTCGGCATCCGCGTCAACGGCGTCGCGCCCGGCCCGGTCGAGACCGCGATGGCCAAGGCTGTGCATTCGCCGGAGATCCGCGCCGACTATCACGACGCCATCCCGCTCGGCCGCTACGGCCTCGAGGCCGAGCTCGCGGAAGCGATCTACTTCCGGTGCAGCGAGCGCTCCGGCTACATCACCGGCCAGATCCTCGCCGTCGACGGCGGCTTCGACGCCACCGGCATCGGCCTGCCGACGCTCCGCGGCGAGCGGCGGAACGGGTAGTTCGGTTTGATCGCTGGCTCAGTGCTTGGGGCGCCCTCACCCCAACCCTCTCCCGCAAGCGGGAGAGGGGGCGCGCTGTGCGCGGGGAGATTCATTGATCCTCTCAAGCGCTGCAGGAAGCATCGCCAGCGATGTTGCAAGATATCAGCCCAGCAACGCGGCGGGGCTCCCTCTCCCGCTTGCGGGAGAGGGCTGGGGTGAGGGCGACGCGCGCACTGCGGCCCAATTTTAACTAACCGCCTGCTCCTGCGCCAACCGATCCAGATGCATGCGGATGTGGCTGGCCTCCGCCGGCGTTCGGGCCAGGGCGATGGCGCGGTCGAAGGCGGTGCGGGCTTCGGCGGCGCGGCCGAGTTGCAGCAGCAGGGCGCCCTTGGCGCCGAAATAGTGGAAGTAATTGCCGAGACGATCTTCCAGCGGCGTGATCATCGCCAGCGCGGCGTCGGGGCCGCGGACTTTCGCCACCGCGACGGCGCGGTTGAGCGTCACCACCGGGGACGGCTGCAGGATTTCCAGCGAGCCGTAGAGCAAGTCGATCTGCGCCCAGTCGGTGTCGGCGAAGCGCGGCGCGCGGGCGTGCAAGGCGGCGATCGCGGCCTGGATCTGATAGCTGCCGGTGCGGCGATGGCGCATCGCCTTGTCGATCAGCGCCAGCCCCTCGGCGATCAGCTTCGGATCCCACAACGCGCGGTCCTGATCCTCGAGCAGCACGACCTCGCCCTGCGCATCGAACCGCGCGGCGGCGCGCGCGTGCTGCAGCAGCATCAGCGCCGTCAGCCCCATGATCTCCGGTTCGGCCGGAAACAGCCGCACTAGCAGCCGCGCCAGCCGGATCGCCTCTTCACACAGCGGCGCGCGCGCCCCGGCGGTCTCGCCGGCAGCCGAATAGCCTTCGTTGAACACCAGATAAATCATCGCCGCCACCGAGCCGAGCCGCTCGCTGCGCTCGACGGCGCCCGGCGTCTCGAACGGCACGCCGGCGCGCGCCACCTTCGCCTTCGCCCGCGTGATGCGCTGCTCCATCGCGGCGTCCGACACCAGGAAGGCGCGCGCGATCTGCGCCACGGTGAGGCCCGAGACGATGCGCAGCGCCAGCGCGATCTGCTGGGTCGGCGGCAGTTCGGGATGGCAGCAGATGAACAGCAGCCGCAGGATGTCGTCGCGATACTGCGAGCCGTCGAGCCGGTCGGCGAGTTCGGTCTCGGCGTCGCCGAGATCGGAGATCGCCTGGTCGTCGTCGGGCAGCGGCTGCTGTTTCCTGCCGCGGCGCAGATCGTCGATCGCGACGTTGCGGCCGACCATGATCAGCCAGGCCGCGGCGTCGCGCGGCGGACCGTTCTGCGGCCAGGCTTTCAGCGCACGCAGGCAGGCGTTCTGGAACGCCTCCTCGGCGGTGTCGAGATCGCGGAAGTAGCGCAGCAACGCGCCGATCGCCTGGGGCCGCGCCGCCGTCAGTGCGGTGTCGATCCAGGCGAGATCGGTCATGGTTGCGTCGTCCCCGGCATGAAGGTGCCGATCGGGCGGATCTCATAGGCGCCGCCGGGATTGGCACGGCCGAGATCGCGCGCGACGACGAGCGCACCGTCGAGATCCTCGCACTCGACCACGTAGAAGCCGAGCAGCTGCTCCTTGGTCTCGGCGAACGGACCGTCGATCACCAGCGGCGGCTCGGAATCCTTGCGCAGCGTGGTCGCCGCCGTGGTCGGCAGCAGCCGCGCCACCGGACCGAGCCGGCTTTGCTCGGCGAGCTTGCCGTGCACGGCCTTCAGCCGTTCCATCACTGCGGCGTCCTCCTCGCGGCTCCAGGAGCCGACGAAGTCTTCGTCGTGATAGCAAAGGATGGCGTAGAGCATGTGGACGTCGTCTCCCTGTTTGCACGACGATCGCCGCCGCCGTTCGGCGCCAGCATGGCGGACAATGCGGTGGCGGCCAAGGGCGGGCCGCCGCGCCGGACCTGTCGCGTCGCCGCAATCGCTCCGCGCGAGGACGGCGGGCTCTCAGCTCGCCGCCGGCAGCAGGTGAGAGAAGCTCCAGGAGTGGCCGAACGGATCGAGGATGCGGGCGTAGCGCGCGCCCCAGAACGCATCCCACGGCTCCTGCGTCACCGTCGCGCCGGCCGCCTTGGCGCGGGCGATCGCGGCATCGCAATCCGGAACCTCGAGATGGATGGTGATCGGCGTGCCACCGAGCTGGGTCGGCGGCTTCACACTGTCTGCGCCGTTGCCGCAGCTGAATTCGGGGAAATGATCGACCAGGAAAATTCGCGCGCCGTCGATCTGGATTTCGGCATGCATCAGCCGCTTGCCGTCCTGGGCCGGCATCCGCACCGTCGCGATGGCGCCGAGCGCCTGTTGGTAGAAGTCGAGCGCGGCGACGGCGTCGCTGACGACGAGATGCGGCGTGACGATCTGCGGGGTCATGGCGGTGTCCTCGGTGATGACTGACCCACCGAGGACGAACGACGGCGGCGGCCCCCGACAGCACTGCTGCAGATTTTCTGCCTTCAGGCCGGGCCGCACGCCGCAG
>NZ_JBMDXE010000214.1:0-4534 GCF_048594845.1 Rhodopseudomonas sp.
GCATTACCCCGGCCGCGTTCACCGCGTCGGCGCTGGGCGGCGACCGGCCATGATGCGCGCACGGCCCCAGCGGCACGTACAGCGGCGCGCCGCGCGCGGCGTCGCCGGCGCGGCGCAGCGCCTCGACCTCGGCATGCGGCCGGCCGCCATCCTGCGTCCAGCCGCGGCCCACAATGACGCCGTCCTTGACCAGCACCGCCCCGACCGCCGGATTGGTGCCGGTGCGGCCGAGGCCGCGGCGTCCGAGCGTCAGGGCCAGCTGCATGTAACGGTGATCAGCGGCGGCACTCGGCGTCGCTCGCGCCTTGGCTTGCTTGTCGGCGGCCAGCTTGGCGCCGTATTGCTCTTCCAGTATCCGGAAGATCATTTGCGGACCAGCGCCGGCCGGATTTCGTCCTCATTGGTGAGTTCGCCCAGCACCGCCTCGAAGTCCTTCGCCTCGCGAAAATTGCGATAGACTGAGGCGAACCGCACATAGGCGACATCGTCGAGCTTGCGCAGGTGATCCATCACGATCTCGCCGATCGTCTCCGACGAGATGTCGGCCTCACCACCGCTTTCCAGCTCGCGGACGATCGCCGATACCATCTGCTCGACGCGGTCCGGCTCGACCGGCCGCTTGCGCAAGCTGATTTGCACCGAGCGCACCAGCTTGTCGCGGTCGAACGGCACGCGGCGGCCGTTGCGCTTGATGACGGTGAGTTCGCGCAGCTGCACCCGCTCGAAGGTGGTGAAGCGGAAATTGCACGCGACGCAAACCCGCCGCCGCCGGATCACCGAGGAATCCTCGGTCGGCCGCGAGTCTTTCACCTGGGTATCGAGGCTGTTGCAGTTCGGGCAGCGCATCGCGACGCGTCCTCAGTGCCGTCCGAGGGTATCGTCCCTCACCTTCGTCATGACCGGGCTCGTCCCGGCCATCCACGTCTTCGCTCCGCCGCCACGCTGCAAGGACGTGGATGGCCGGCACAAGGCCGGCCATGACGGGTGGTTAGTCGTTACTGATAAATCGGGAAGCGACCCGTCAATTCCTTGACGCGCTGCTTCACCGAAGCTTCCACCAGCGGCGCCGACCCATCGGGCGATTGTGCAATCGCATTCAGCACTTCGGCGATGAGGTTACCAACCTGCTGGAACTCGGCGACGCCGAATCCGCGGGTGGTGGCCGCCGGAGTGCCGAGGCGCAGACCCGAGGTCACGAACGGCTTCTCGGGGTCGAACGGGATACCGTTCTTGTTGCAGGTGATGGCAGCGCGGACCAGCGCCTTCTCGGAGACGTTGCCCTTCAGCCCCTTCGGCCGCAGGTCGACCAGCATGAGGTGATTGTCGGTGCCGCCCGAGACCAGATCGAAGCCGGCCGCACGCAGCGTTTCCGCAAGCGCCTTGGCATTTTCGACGACGTTCTTCGTGTAGACCTTGAAGTCCGGTTGAAGCGCTTCCTTGAACGCGACCGCCTTGGCGGCGATGACGTGCATCAGCGGGCCGCCCTGCAGGCCCGGGAAGATCGCCGAGTTGAACTTCTTGGCCAGCGCCTCGTCGTTGGTCAGGATCAGGCCGCCGCGCGGGCCGCGCAGCGACTTGTGGGTCGTGGTGGTGACGACGTGGGCGTGCGGCACCGGCGAGGCATGGACGCCGCCCGCCACCAGGCCGGCGAAGTGCGCCATGTCGACCATGAAATACGCGCCGACGCTGTCGGCGATCTCGCGGAAGCGCTTGAAGTCCCAGGCGCGCGGATAGGCCGAGCCGCCAGCGATGATCAGCTTCGGCTTGGCTTCCTCGGCGAGCTTGGCGACCGCATCCATATCGATCATCTGGTCTTCGCGGCGCACCGTGTAGTGCACCGGCTTGAACCACTTGCCGCTCATGTTGACCGGGGCGCCGTGGGTGAGATGACCGCCGGCGGCGAGATCGAGACCCATGAAAGTGTCGCCCGGCTGCAGCAGCGCCAGGAACACCGCCTGGTTCATCTGGCTGCCGGAGTTCGGCTGGACGTTGGCGAAGGCCGCGCCGAACAGCTTCTTGGCGCGCTCGATCGCCAGATTCTCGGCGACGTCGACGAATTCGCAGCCGCCGTAGTAACGGTTGCCCGGATAGCCTTCCGCATACTTGTTGGTCATCACCGAGCCCTGCGCTTCCAGCACCGCGCGGCTGACGATGTTCTCGGAGGCGATCAGCTCGACTTCGTGGCGCTGGCGACCGAGTTCACCGCGGATCGCGGCGGCGATCTCGGGATCGGCCTGCTCGAGCGAGGCGGAGAAGAAGCTGTCGGGCGCAGAGGCGGTCTTGGCTGATGTGCTCATGGGCAATGTCTCCACCGCCGCAGCCGGTTCAGCCGGTGCGAGCGGTTACAGGATAGCGGTTCGGAAGCGGCGGGTGCCGCATAGCACATCCGGACCGCCCGGCCAAGGACGCCGCCACTATTTGCGGCCATGCGCCCCAGTCAGACCCAGATATGGTGGATGAGAGGGATTTGCAGGAGGCGCGCTCGCAGATCGTCGAACCTCCGATGGAGAGGCCCGTTTCGGCCCGGCTAGATGCGGAACAGCGGCTGCAGCAGCCGTGCCCAAGGGCTCTTGAACCGCAGCGGCGCGTCGGTGACGGCAAGGCATATGCAATCCTGCTCCGGCCCGGCATAGGGCTGGTGCTCGGTCTGCTCGTCGGTTTCGGCGACGTCCCCCCGCACCAGCACGGCATCACGGTCACACAGGCTGCCGCTCAGCACCAGCGTCAGCTCACGGCCGCCATGACCGTGCGTCGGCACCTGGGTGCCGCCTTGGAAGCGCAACATCCGCGCCTGCGGACGGCTGCCGGGGATGTCGATCACGATCTGCTGCACCCGCGGCGCGACCCGCGTCCAGCGCAGCGTCCGCAGGTCGCCGCCGAGATAGCTGCGCAGCGGCTCGGGAATCACGATATCGGACGCGGGAGCCATCCGTGCGGGAGCCGGCGCGGCGGGCGGCTCCCGGCGAAGTTGCGCCATCACCGATTGCATCATGCCGGGCGGCAACTCAGCAGCCGGCAGCGCTTCCAGCAGTTCGCCGCCGACCGCCTCGGCGGCCGTGCTGCGCGCGCGGCAGTGCGGGCACAGCGCCAGATGCGTCGCCACCAGCAGGCTCGAAGCTTCGTCCAAAGTGCCGGCGGCATAGCTCAGCAACAGATCGTCGCCGATGTGATGCTGCACGCTCATCGCCCTGCTCCGCTGCGGTCCCCCAGCGCGGCGCGCAGCTTGCCGAACGCAAGCCGGATGCGCGACTTCACCGTGCCGATCGGCAGGCCAAGGTGTTCGGCGATCTCACCGTGGGATCGGTTTTCGTAGAAGGACAACATCAGGACGCTCTTCTCGTTCGGCGACAGCGCATTCATCCCGTCGCGCACGCTTTGTTCGATTTCGGCGCGTTCGAGCAGCCGGTCGGGCGGCTCCTCGTCATCCGGGACGAAAGCAGGATCATTGGGATCGAACGTCGGTCGCTTCGCCTGGCGAAACCGGTCGATGCCGAGATTGCGGGCGATCGCAAAGATCCAGGTCGCGGCCGACGCTTTGGCGGGGTCGTAAGCGCCGGCATGGCGCCAGATCGACACCATCGTCTCCTGCGTGATCTCTTCCGCCAGCGCCGGATCGCCGCCGCGGAGGATGAAGTAGGACTTCAGCCGCGGCGCGAAATGACGAAACAGCTTTTCGAACGCGGCTTCGTCCTGCGCGGTGGCAATTCGGACGATGCAGGCGGACCACGGGTCCGCGATCTCCGAAGGGTCGCTCCGCAGTCTGTCCATGGCGACCAGTCCATTCTCGCGCGACGATCGGCCGGGATGGACTGCCGCACCGAGCCGTCCCGCACCACCGACGAACTTACCGACCGCGACCGCAGGATGCATTGCGCCTTCCGTCGGACTGTCGTCCTGTCGGGACGCGAGGCCACACAGACCGAGCTGGTATCTGGCAACGGCTTCACCATCGTGTGTCTGTACTCTCATCCGACGATCGCCCCATCCGACCCGATGGCAGCCGCGCTCCCGCGCGGCCAGTGCCGCTGTCACGGAAGCAGCCTCCAACGTATCTCCGGCCTCCGATCGATACGTTGCGGCCCGGCTTTTGGATCACGTCCAACGTCGAAAAAGTCGTCGCGCAAGGCTGCGGCGAAATAGCCATGTGAAGTCACGCGGCCGTGACCGGCTTGCAGTGATCCACGCGACGTGGCGCGCCGTAGAGAGGACACTACCAACCCGGAGGAGGTCTGCCATGACGTTTTTCAACAAGCTCAGCGCCATGGAGCGCGCCGCGATCGGAGCCGCTCTGCTGATGACTCTCGCACCATTGGTGCCCTACGCCCTGCTCGGCTAAGGGCCGGTCCGTCTGCACTCCCGTCGGCCGCGCACGCGCCCTGACAACACGCGGCCGACAAAGTCGATCGGCGCCAAACCCGCCCCGATCGACTGGCAGCGCGGATTATCAGCGACCCCCGAGACGGACTACGGCCCGACGGGTATAGTCAAGCTTTGATACCGGGAGTATAACATCGCGACGCACCCCGCCGCCCGG
>NZ_JBMDXE010000215.1:0-5991 GCF_048594845.1 Rhodopseudomonas sp.
ATCGGCGTGGTGCGCTGCAGATCCGGGGCCCCGGTTTTATCGACGCGGATAGCAAGACAACCGGGGTCCCGGGTCTGCGGAGCAGCGTTGCACGCTGCACCGCGCCCGGGACACGGCTTCTACCTTACCCCTCCTTCGCAGGCTCGGCCTTCAGCTCCGGGAAATCCTCTTCTCGAAACTCCATGCCGCGTAGCGCGTCGGCCTGATCCTGCTGATGCTCGATGCGGCGGAGTTGGACGCGGCGGATCTTGCCGGAGATGGTCTTGGGCAGTTCGCCAACGATCTCGAGCTTGCGGATGCGCTTGAACGGCGCTAGGCGGCCCTGCATGTGCTTGAAGATCGACAACGCGGTGTCGCGCGAGCGCTCGGCTTCCGCCGTCAGCAGCACATAGGCCTTCGGGATCGCCAGCTTGATCGGATCAGGGCTCGGCACCACGGCCGCTTCGGCGACGGCATCGTGCTCCAGCAGCACGCTCTCCAACTCGAACGGCGAGATCCGGTAGTCCGACGATTTGAACACATCGTCGGTGCGGCCGACGAAGGTCAAGTAACCGTCGTCATCGGCGAAGGCGACGTCGCCGGAGCGATACGCCTCGCCGTCCACGCCCGACAGCTTGCCGCCGTCGCCCTGATAACCCTGCATCAACCCGGCGGGCCGCGCGTCGCCGAGCGCCAGCGTGATCTCACCTTCGGTAGCCGGTTGGCCGTCGGCATCGGTGATCTTGACGACATAGCCCGGCAGCGGCCGGCCCATCGAGCCGATCTTCACCGGCTGCCCCGGCGAATTGCCGACCATCGCCGTGGTCTCAGTCTGGCCATAGCCGTCCCGGATGGTGAGCCCCCACGCGGCCTTGACCTGATCGATCACTTCCGGATTCAGCGGCTCGCCGGCACCGCAGACTTCACGGAGCGAGACTTTATAGTCGGCGAGCTTCTCCTGGATGAACATACGCCACACCGTCGGCGGTGCGCACAGCGTGGTGACGCCGCAGCGGCCGATCGTCGTCAGCAGGCTCTTGGCATCGAACCGCGGCTGGTTGACGACGAACACCGTTGCACCGGCATTCCACGGCGCGAAGAAGCAGCTCCAGGCGTGCTTGGCCCAGCCCGGAGAGGAGATGTTGAGGTGGACGTCGCCCGGCTGTAGCCCGAGCCAGAACATCGTCGACAGCGCGCCGACCGGATAGGAGCGCTGGCTGTGCCGAACCAGCTTCGGCTTCGCCGTGGTTCCCGAGGTGAAGTACAGCAGCATCGGATCGTCGGCCTGCGTCGGCCCATCCGGCGTGAAAACGTCGGACTGGAGCGCGGTCCCGTCGTAATTGAGCCAGCCGTCCTGGGCGTTGCCGACGACAACGCGCAGCAGATCGTCGCCGCCGAGACCTTTGAACTTGGCGATCTGGTCGGGGGCGGCAACCACCGCCTTGGCGCGGCCGCGCTCGAGCCGGTCGCGCAGTTCGTCCGGCGTCAGCAGCGTGGTGGCCGGAATAGTGACGAGGCCGAGCTTGATTGCCGCCAGCATCACTTCCCACAGCGGAACGACGTTACCGAGCAGCAGCAGCAGATGATCGCCACGCTTCAAGCCTTTGGCACGCAAATAGTTCGCAACTTGGTTGGAGCGCTTGGACAGATGCGCGAAGCTCGGCTTCTCTTCGCGGCCGGTGGCGCCGTCGACGATCCACAATGCGGGACGGTTGCGATGGCTGTTTGTAGCGAGTTCGGCGTCGAACCAGTCGAGCGCCCAGTTGAACGGCACCGGATCGGGCCAGCGAAAGCCGGCGACGGCGGCCGCGTAGTCGGTACGGTGGTCGAGCAGGAACGAACGGGCTTGCTGGAATGTGGTCATGGCGACACCTCGCTTGCGAGGCACGGCGGCCGCTCTGATTTCACCCGTCATTGCCGGGCCTGCCCCGGCAATCCATGTTCTTCCGAAGAACGATGGATGCGCGGGTCGAGCCCGCGCATGACGGCCGTTATGGCGGCGCCGCCGTGCGAGACATCAGACTGATTACTTCCGCCCCTGCTCGCGCAGGTAGTTGATGATCCCCGAGAAATCCGTGCCACCTTGGCCGGACTGTTCGAACGCTGCGTAGAGCTCGGCGGCGTGCGAGCCAAGCGGGGTGGCGGCGCCGGAGGTCCTCGCCGCTTCCTGCGACAGATTGAGGTCCTTGAGCATCAGCGCGGCGGCGAAACCGGGCTTGTAGCCATTATTGGCCGGGGATGTCGGGACCGGACCAGGAACCGGGCAATACGTCGTCAACGACCAGCACTGGCCCGAGGAAGTCGACGCGACGTCGAACAGCGCCTGATGCGACAGGCCGAGCTTTTCGGCGAGCGTGAAAGCCTCGCCAACCGCAATCATCGAGATGCCGAGGATCATGTTGTTGCAGATCTTCGCCGCCTGACCTGCGCCGGCGCCGCCACAATGCACGATCTTCTTGCCCATCTGCTCGAGGACCGGCTTGGCCGCCGCGAACGCCGCCTCGCTGCCGCCGGCCATGAAGGTCAGCGTCGCCGCCTTGGCGCCGCCGGTGCCGCCAGAGACCGGCGCGTCGACCGACGCAACGCCGTGCTTGGCGGCGAGCGCGTGCGCCTGCACCGAGCTCTCGACGTCGATGGTGGAGCAATCGATGATCAGCGAGCCTTTGGCGGCGTGCGGCAGGATCTCGTTCCATACCGCGAGCACGTGCTTGCCGGCTGGCAGCATGGTGACGATGACGTCGGCTCCCTTCACCGCGTCGATCGCGGTCGGCGCGGTGGCGACGCCCTCCGCCTTGACCGCGTCACACGATGCCGCGGCCAGATCGAAACCCGTCACCTTCTGCCCGGCCTTCGCCAGATTGACGGCCATCGGGCCGCCCATGTTGCCGAGACCGATGAATGCGATAGCCGTCATGTTCGTCCCCTTGGTCCCTCGATGATCCCGGTTTCTTCAGCCCGGAAATTTCAGTTCGTCAGCACCGCGATCGACAAAGTAGCGCGCCACGATGTCCGGCGTCACCTCCGCGATCGTCGCGGGCCGCCATTTCGGCTGGCGGTCCTTGTCGATCACCGCGGCGCGCACGCCCTCGACGAAATCGTAGCTGGCGAATACTTCGAGCGCGGCACGATATTCGTGCACCAGGCACTCCTGCAGCGAGGCCGCTTGACGCGCCATCCGCAGCAGCTTCAGCGTCACCTTGAGGCTGGTCGGCGACTTGATCCGCAGCGTCTTCAGCGCGGCCTGCGCAAAGTCGGTGCCGTCCTGCTCCAGCGCGGCGACGATCTCGTCGATGCTGTCCTTGCCGAACGCCGCATCGATCTGCGCCTGATGCTGCTGCGCCGGGCCCGGATCGGGCGCGAGGCTGAAGCGCGCGATGATCTCGCGCACCTGCGCAGCGGTGGCACCCGCGGGGGCCGCGGTCAGTGCTTCGCGCAGATCGGGCCACACCACGCTCGGAACGAAGTTATCGGCGAACCTGGCGTGGATCGCATCGGCGCCGTTCATGATCTCGCCGGTCAGACCGAAGTAAGTGCCGATCTCACCGGGCGCGCGCGTCAGCAGCCAGGTGCCGCCGACGTCAGGGAAGAAACCGATGCCGACTTCAGGCATCGCGATCTTGGTCTTCTCGGTGACGATGCGATGGCTGCCATGGCCGGCGATGCCGACGCCGCCGCCCATCACCAGCCCGTCCATGAACGCCACATAAGGCTTCGGATAGGCGGCGATCCGCGCATTCATGATGTATTCTTCGCGCCAGAACACCTTGCCGAGATCGCCGGCCTCACGCGCGCTGTGATACAGGCCAACGATGTCGCCTCCCGCGCAGAGGCCACGTTCGCCGGCCCCTTCCACCAGAATGAGCGCGATCTGCGGGTCTTCAGCGAAGGCGATCAGCGCGCGATCGAATTCGCGCGTCATCTCCAGCGTCAGCGCATTGATCGCTTTCGGCCGGTTCAGACGGATGACGCCGGCGGCGCCCTCGCGCCGGACGATGAGATCGGGTTCGCTCACAGGTGCATTCATCGTGCGCCCTCAATCAGCTTGCGCGCTACGATCAGCCGCATGATTTCGTTGGTGCCTTCCAGAATTTGATGGACCCGCAGATCGCGCACCAGCTTCTCGACACCGTATTCGGCCAGGTAGCCGTAGCCACCATGCAGTTGCAGCGCGGCGTTGGCGACTTCGAAACCGGTGTCGGTGCCGAACCGCTTGGCCATCGCGCACAGTTTGGTCGCGTCGGGATCCTTGCGGTCGAGCGCCGCGGCGGCACGCCACAGGAAGGTGCGCGCGGCTTCCAGTTCGGTCGCCATATCGGCGAGCTTGAACTGCAGCGCCTGAAATTCGTCGAGCCGCTTGCCGAACGCCTTGCGCTCTTTGGTGTAGTCGATCGCCTTGTCGAGCGCCGCCTGCGCGCCGCCGAGCGAGCATGCGGCAATGTTGAGGCGGCCGCCGTCGAGCCCAGCCATCGCGATCTTGAAGCCGATGCCCTCGTCGCCGAGCCGGTTGGCGACCGGGACGCGTGCGTTCTCGAAAATCACCGCACGGGTCGGCTGCGCGTTCCAGCCCATCTTACGCTCGTTGGCGCCGAACGACAGGCCGGGCGTGTCCTTGTCCACGACCAGCGTCGAGATGCCGCCGGGACCATAGCCACCGGTCCGCACCATCACCACGTAGAGATCATTGGCGCCGGCGCCGGAGATGAACTGCTTCTGGCCGTTGAGCACGTAGTGATCGCCGTCGCGCACGGCACGCGTACGCAGCGCTGCGGCATCCGACCCCGAGCCGGGCTCGGTCAGACAATAGCTTGCGACGTGCTCCATGCTGCACAGCTTCGGCAGCCATTGCTGGCGCTGCGCCTCGGAGCCGTAGCTGTCGATCATCCACGCCGCCATGTTGTGGATGGAAATGAAGGCCGACACCGCCGGACAGCCGGTGGCCAGCGCCTCGAAGATCAGCGCCGCGTCGAACCGCGTCATGGCGCTGCCGCCGACGTCATCGCGGATATAGATGCCGCCGATACCAAGCGCCGCCGCTTCCCGGATCACGTCCAGCGGCAGGTGCTTGTCTTCATCCCATTGCAGCGCATGCGGCGCGATCTTCTCGGCCGCGAAGTCGCGCGCCATCTCACGGATGGCGCGCTGGTCTTCATTCAGGTCGAACTGCATGGCAGCCGACGCTTACTTCATCAGCGGGATCGAAAACTCCGCGCCTTCCTTCACGCCCGAGGGCCAGCGCGAGGTGACGGTCTTGGTCTTCGTATAGAACCGCACCGAGTCCGGGCCGTGCTGATTGAGGTCGCCGAAGCCGGACTTCTTCCAGCCGCCGAAGGTGTAGTAAGCGATGGGCACCGGGATCGGCACGTTGATGCCGACCATGCCGACATTGACCGTGGCGGCGAAGTCGCGCGCGGCGTCGCCGTCGCGGGTGAAGATCGCCACGCCGTTGCCGTAGTCGTGGTCGGACGGCAGCGCCAGCGCTTCGGCATAATCGTGGGCGCGAACGACGCTGAGCACCGGACCGAAGATCTCTTCCTTGTAGATCCGCATGTCCTTGGTGACGTTGTCGAACAGACAGCCGCCGAGATAGAAGCCGTTCTCGTAGCCCTGCATCTTGAAGCCGCGACCATCGACCGCCAGCGTCGCGCCTTCCTGCACGCCGATCTCGACGTAATTCTTGACGCGCTCCAACGCTTCCTTGGTGACCAGCGGACCGTAGTCGGCGGTCGGATCCGTCGACGGGCCGATCTTCAGCGACTCGACGCGCGGGATCAGCTTTTCCATCAGCGTGTCGGCGGTCGCCTTGCCGACCGGCACCGCGACCGAGATCGCCATGCAGCGCTCGCCGGCCGAGCCGTAGCCGGCGCCGATCAGCGCGTCGACGGCCTGGTCCATGTCGGCGTCCGGCATGATGACCATGTGGTTCTTGGCGCCGCCGAAGCACTGCACGCGCTTACCCGCGGCGCAGCCGCGCGCGTAGATGTATTCCGCGATCGGCGTCGAGCCGACGAAGCC
>NZ_JBMDXE010000216.1:0-22303 GCF_048594845.1 Rhodopseudomonas sp.
CGGCCTCGGGTGGCGCAGCCGCGCTCGTCCTGAACCCCAAGGCAGGCGGCGCGGGACTCAACATCACCGCAGCCAACCACGTCATCCATTACAATCTCGAATGGAATCCGGCGCTTGAAGATCAGGCTTCCGCCAGGGCGCACCGCCGAGGCCAGACCCTTCCGGTTACGATCCACCGACTCTATTGCGCCGGCACCGTTGAAGAGATCGTCAATGACCGCGCGATGCGCAAGCGTGAACTTTCACAAGCCGCCATCGTCGGCGTAACGGGCCGCGACGAAGATTACGCCGACATTCTCCAAGCACTCCAGCGTTCACCCATTCAGGCCTAGCGATGCGAACAATATCGAAAATCCTTAGTGCAAATGACACTGGCGCCACCGGGGGCCATCAGGCCGGAATCCTAATCCCGCGGGATCCCCGCCTTCTTTCATTCTTTCCGCCGCTTGATGCAGCGCAATACAATCCGCGATGCCATCTGTTCTTTCGTGATGAGGCAGCAGTAAACTGGGAATTTGCTTTCATATACTACAACAATGGCCTATTTTCCGGGACAAGAAATGAATATCGACTCACGCGAATGACCCGCTACATACGTGAAGCGGGTCTGGACATTGGGGACGAGGTTATCCTCCGGCGCGATAACGAGGACAACTACCACGTCGGTTACAGCCGGAAGAACCAGCCGGCATTTACAGACACTGGTGTCCTGAAGCTCGGATCCGGATGGCGCGTCATCCAGATGGATGGGGGAAAATGAACAATGGCAAATGAAATTGCACAGGAACTGATTCCAGACCCCAAGCGCATGATCGAGGGCCTGCGCGATACGGGCTATGAATTCAATACGGCGATTGCCGATATCGTGGACAACTCCATCGCAGCCCATGCAAGCGCTGTGGACATCAAGGTAGATGCTGATGTTCGCGGCAACATCCATGTTTCGATTGCCGACAACGGCGAAGGCATGGACGAAGGCGGATTGCGCAACGCCATGCGTTATGGCGCGCGGGTAAGGCCGAGCGCGGCAAGCCTCGGAAAATATGGTCTTGGACTCAAGACGGCATCAACCGCGTTCGCGCGACGGCTTTCCGTGACGTCGCGCAATTCCTCGAGCGTGCCTCCAACCATGATTACTTGGGATCTCGACCACGTTGGCCAAGTAGGAAAATGGGAAGTTTTGATTACCGATACGCCGGACGTTGAAGCGGTGGATCACCTTGAGGAAGTAGCGGCGAACCATCCGGGCACGGTTGTCACTTGGTCGCGTGTGGATCGTCTCATCAAGGACTACAGCACGCCGGGAGGGAAACCCGCGCGCAAGGCGCTTGACCGGAAGATCGATGAATTGCGGGATCATCTTGCGATGGTTTACCAACGATTTCTTGATCCAAATGACACGCGGGCGCCCAACGTGTCGATGCGGCTCAACGGGACGCCACTGAGCGCGTGGGATCCTTTTCTCGCCGGCACCTCCGAGGTTCTCGGACAGAAAGATATTCCCGTCCAGACAGCATCTGGAACTCAGGCCACCTTTTCGGTCAAGGCATACGTTCTCCCGCGTCGCGAGGAATTTCCGGACCAAAAATCCGCTGCCGCCGCGCGCCTTTCGTCGGACATGCAGGGCATTTACATCTATCGCGAAAACCGGCTGATCCACGAGGCCGACTGGCTCGACATGTTCCAGAAAGAGCCTCATGGAACGTTGCTGCGGGTTGAGTTTTCATTCGATCACAAACTCGACGAAGCCTTTCATCTGGATATCAAAAAGTCACAGATCATCCTCAACGAAGACATCTGGAAATGGCTCAAGGAAGAATTCCTTCCCGCGCCACGGCGGGAGGCCGACCGCCGCTATCGCGAAGGCAAACAGAAAGAGATCGGGCGAAAGGCAGCATCTGGCGCGCATGATACCTCGAACAACAACATTCGTGGCAGGGAGGCGGTTGCCGGCTCCGGCGCGAATGTAAGCGTCGTCAATGCCTCGACTGGCGAAGTCATAATCGAGAATGCCAAAGGCAAGCTGAAGTTGATGCTTCCGGTTTCCAGCGCGGCAAGACCTGGAGAAGTGTTTATCAAGCCGGTGCCTTCCATCAACGATGGACTGCTTTTTGAACCTGGCATCGTCGATGGACACAAGGCCGTGCGCCTCAACACATCGCATCCTTATTATGAGAAGGTGTACGTGCCCAACCTAAACCGCAGTGTGACCCTACAGGGACTGGATTCACTCATGTGGGCCCTCGCAGTCGCCGAGCTTTCCACCATCGATGCGACTACGATTAAGCATTTCCAAGACATGCGGTTTGAAATTTCCAAGACCCTGAGGGCCTTGGTTGAAGGCATGCCGGAGGCGGAGGCAGAACCCGAAGCCGAGCAAGAATCAAATGCTGCCTGACCCACGACTGTTTGGCCAGTTGGTGACCGCAGAGACTGGCTTACATCTTGCGTGCCGAACGGTCCGAAACAACGGGCAGGATGAACTGGAACTCACACCGGCAGACCACCCTTCCAGCCAAACGTTTCGGCTCCGGGCGCGGCTGGGATGGCGGTCGGTGGAGGTTTCATTCGTCCCAGGAGCTTATGCAGGCGAATTACTCGGAACCATGCGGACTGCATCGAGGGAAGCGCGCGGGATTTGCGAGAGCGTACTTGCCGCATGCATCGCTGGAGGTGCAGAAGTCAGATTCAATATCGCCGACGTTCAATACTCGCCTCCGGACGCCGCCATCTGGGAAGCAGACTGGACAAATTTCACCGCTACGCTGTCACGCGGACAGTTGCCGGTTAATTCCGGTGACGCCGAACTTGAAGCGCGCCTCCTCCTGCAATGGACCAGCCGACTCGCCGCTGCAATATTTGCGCTGCTGCCGCTGGAGGCAGATGAGCAGCAAATCGCCGATGTCGCCGGCTTTCCTGAAGGTGCAAAAACCCTCGTTGCTGTAAACCGCTATGAGCGGGATCGGCGCAACAGAGCGGCTGCCCTGGCGATTCACGGTTACCGCTGCAAGGCGTGCAATCGGCTGATGTCGGAGCAATACGGAGATGTTGCGGCCACGTTGATTGAGGTGCACCATGTCACGCCCGTTCACGCCATTGGCAGCGATTACCTAATCAATCCGGCGGTTGACTTGATACCGCTTTGCCCCAATTGCCATGCCGTCGCACATACGCGCAATCCTCCGCTTGCCATCCATGAAATACAGGAAAGCATGACCGGACGCCCAAATCAAACAAGGGCCGACGGTGAAGCTGTCAGTTCATGACAGCTCAGCAAGCTGGCACGCTTGAGCTGAACCTTGCCGATCTCAGCTTCGTCGAGCTGGAGCAAATCGGGTCGCTAGCCCGCGGCAGGATTATTTTCTATCTTCCTCTTCCAAGCATCAACCGAACCAACATGCATGTTGATATATGCAGCGATTATATCGATGCCATATGGGCAGCGAGGCGACTTTCGGCGCATGGTACGGCGCCAGCAGCTGAGGAAGTCTCCGACAAGTTTAACGTTGGGATTTTGCTGACCCTTCTGAACACTCGTGAATCGATCCGTAGCACAGTAGAAGACTGCATACTGATTTTCCAGGGCAGCGATGATGATGCGCACATTCAACGTTCGCAGAATCTCCGGAATGAAGTCGCTGATTTTGAAGACGCCATCGACGATCACAGGACGGACTTCCCAGATCTCGTTGATACCTACTACGCCAATCTCATCAACGGCGCCTATGATCACTATAAATCTGAAGCGCCGGAATTCTATATTGAGCAAATCAGAAAGCACCCGGAACGCCAGCTTGGATTTCACAAGTCTGCATTAAGCTGGCTTGTAGGGCACCGTTGCTACGCATCGCAGGACGGCTGGCTTTTGCCTTCGGATGTGCCCATCGATGATTTCTTCGCGGCTTCCGGCCAGCGGTTTCGTATTTCTGAATTTGTCGGCGGCGAGATCTTCTCTGTTGGTGGACAGTCGTTTGTTCAGGCAGATGGCATTACCGCATATTTCCCGATGAACCAGTATTTCAAGTCTCGCGTGTGTGCCAGTTTCGATTTGGCAAAGGATGATGATGCATGGGCAACGGATCCGTTCGAGTGGCTCGACGCATCGTTCACGCATTCCCCATACCTGGCAGAGGTGTCGGCCCACCGGGCGCCGCCGTTGCGTGAACTGTGCTCTATCCATCAAAGCGGTTCATTGATCATCGTAAATGATGGATCATACCGCCACCTTTTGTACGATACGAAGCCACTAAATGGAGTTCAGGTAAAACGGGTTCATGATGAATTGGCCAAATTGTCACTCGGTCTGATGGCAAGAGTGGGTCTGGGTGTATCTGATCAATTTAAATGGGAGCGCCTTTCCGACGAGCAATTCGAACTGCTTTGCTATGATTTGCTGGTTGCCCACCCGAAATTCGATGCCGACACCGTGCGCAAACTCGGCAAATCGCGCTCACGAGACGGCGGCCGGGATATCGAGGTCCGCGAGCTGCCGCGAGGGCCGATGCACAAGCCCAAGAAGTGGATTTTTCAGTGCAAGCTCATCAATGGTGGTTCATCGCTGTCCGGCCGGAAGGTAAATGACATCGGCGACATGCTGGATATGTATTCCGCCGAAGGATTCGGCGTCATGACGAACGCCCCGATCGACGCGACGCTTTACGACAAATGTGAGGCGATCTGCACAAAGCGAGGCATTGAAGAACTGCACTTCTCAATTCTTGAGATTGAGCGTGCTCTCGTGAGCAACAAGGCGATTAGGGAGCGATATTTCCCGGAACTTCTTCGGGCCGATGCGAACAGCGCATCCCAGCACTAGGCTGGATCGGCAAAAGCACGCTCTATGTGGAGATCAAGAAAGCGCGTATCCCCGTCCGAAAGTCCGGACGAAAAACGCTAATCGCCATCGCCGATATTCTCGAATGGTTCAAGCGCTTACCGGAAGGTGTAGCCGACTTATAAAGTTATTCGTGCGCATCGGCTCCGCCGACCGGGCTCTATTCCGCGTTGCTCCATCGAGCCAAGCCGTTGCCGCGAAGATGCGGAACGTTTGTCTCGTCCATCCGGTGACGATCCCTTGCGGAAGGTAACATTGCGCCACTCGCCGGAGGCACTCGGCCTCGGTCCCGCCGTACCGGCGTCGCTATCGCTGCCCTCGGTCCGGGTGCCTTCTTAGCCGGTCTCGCGGCTGCACTCGGTCCCGCGTCCCGCCTATAGGCGGCGCTATGCTGACGCTCCTGCGGGTGCCTCTTTCTTCCAGGGGGGCGTGCCGCCCCTTTTGCCGTCAAGGCCAAGCGTTGCCGGATGCTGCGGCCCGTGTCGTCGCTGCGCTCCAGCCCGCGCCAGCCTTGCATCCGGGCCTGTGACGGAAATCCCCGCTCATTGCCGCGTGGCTAGTCGGTTGCATGCGCAACCAAAAACCATGAGAGGCAAACATGAATGACACCAAGCTTACAGACCTGCACCAGTTCACCGGGACGACGCAGTGGTACCGCCACCCACTCAATCGAAACGTGCTCTTCACCGATGGCGCGAAGTATGTCGCAGATCACGCAGGCGCGTATTGGCTGCTCGATGAGATCGCACTCGCTCAAATCAGTCACTTGCCAGTCCGGGCTGAAGCGTTTCAGGTCTGGAAGCTGGACGTGCAGGATGGGAGCGGAACGCTTACCTGCACAGACGGCAATGACGGCCTTGTCTACACCAAGGATATTCCATTCACGGATTTTCCGGCATGTGGCGTGGCGCTATGGTTCACGGATGGCGTCATCCTGTTGCCGACCGAGTACTGATGTCGCGATAGCCGGGCGGACAACAGGTCCTCGCGACCGGTGATCCGCCCAGCTCGCTCTCGTAGATGTCCGATGCCACCTTCTGAAACCATGCCTCCGCCTCATTCGCCGCAGGTAGCCTGAATATCTGCTCCGCGAGCGCTTGAGCAGTTTGCCGGGCGGCGCTGCGCGCCCTTATCTCCGGTGATGTGAAAAACGACCCGAAGCCGCGTTTCCGAACGTCGGCGAAAATCCGAGGCCGCGCGAGCCGAGAAGCCAGGCGCGCGCGGCGAAACACCGATAAGGCTTGCTCAAACTCCTGCCAGAGCGTTGCGAACTTTGCGGAAGGCCCCTTGTTGAATGGCAAGGCCGTGGCTGCGACAATAGCTGCCGCAGCCTTGACCACGTCGCGTCGTGTTGGCTTGGACATAGCGAACCTAAAGTTTCGGCGGTGCGCCGCGCGTGTTCTGCTGTAGTCTCTCAACGTACTCCGTCAGGAACGTAAAATCGGCGGTCAGGTTAGCCTTGGTCCGGTCGTTGTCGCTCAGCGTGAAAAAGAGAATGCTGGCGTGATTGGACGAAATGCCGGTCTGAGCGCTCATCTCAAGGAATGCGTCGCAGTCGCCCGATTCATTCACGTTCTTCAAGCCGCCAGCGTACTCGACGCCATATCCCGGCAGGCAGGAGGTCAGCGTAGGCTTTGGTGGAGCGTAGGGGTTGCCATCATTGAACTGAAACCGGTACTTGACGCCGCCCGCATTGATGGCTTGGGGCTCGAACTGCATCTTCTTCTTGAGCTGCGCAAGCGTATCGGAAATCAGAGGCTGATCGCCATCACTTCCATAGGTGATCGACCGCGTCACGCCGATGATCTGATGTCCCGACGACGGCGCACTGAAATGGACGGCAAGCGAGTCGCTGATTTTTCCCTTCGCCGACGGCAGCTCACGCGATAGCTCGATTTTCTGTACGAAGCTGGCGGATATCGTCGAGTTCGCGCCCGGCGCTTTGAAATTGTAGATGCGCCGCTCTTCGCGCATCGGCTGGGGCCCGCTGCGCTGACCGTTCATCCTGGCCACCATCCGGTCCGCAGCGCTGCCGCCCGCAGGTTTTGGCTGGATGCCTTCAGCGGCAAGATTTTGAATCTTGGCTTTTGCCTCGTCATACGAGTCGCCGAGTTCGAGTCCCAGGATATCAGCGCGGTCACGCGGCATATTCTGGCCCTTAGGCACGTTGATCGTCTGGGTCCATTGGATTTCACCCTGCTGGGCGTGAGCTGGTACGCTTGCCGTCAACACAAGGGTTGCGGCGATCAGATGTCGCTTCATGAGGTTGCTTCCGGTTTTGGAATAAAGAAGAGACGGGGCCGGTTAATCAGCCCCGTCGATTGCTCACCAGCCTGTGTGTTGGCTCACATGGCCGGGCGACTCGTAGTTACCGGGAAAGCACCGCGACACGCAGATTAGCGAGACCGCCCCATCCGATCCGCGCAGCCAGTGCCATTGTGTTTCATAGGCGGTTGGCATCTCGTCGCGGACGACCTCAACCTTGACCGGCTTGGTCACCAGCTTGCGGCCCAATTCGTCGACCTGTTCGACCAGGATTTCGTCGCTGGCCATTTCGAAGTGCTTGTGCAGTAGATTGACCCCAAAACGATCTAGGCGGTCGAAGCGCTCAAGGACGCCACGCACAGCGTCGAGACATGCGCGGTCGTGTTCGTTCAGAGGCTGGACGTCGTGGATATCCCGCAGATGATTCCACTGCGCGATATCAGATTGTGAGATAGAGGCGCTCATAGGACGTGACTCCACTGTTGATCACGGTCCGCGCCTCACAAGGTCCCAGAATCAAAAAAGCCCTGAGCTAACTCCCAAGGCTTTGATGCAGCATTCCGACGTCACTCAACAGAATTGCCTATTCTGTCGCATCACATATTTTGGAGCCGGAATCGTTGATCCGCCAGAACCTGCATGGTAGAATTTGTCCTATCGGTCGCGCTAAACCGGCGCAGAATAAGCCTTTCGCGGCCACTCAACAGAATAGGCAAGACTGTCGCACTTTCGACGACATCGTCGTCGGAAGGAGCGAGAAAATGCAAACGATTTCCCAGTCTTATGCGGTGAGTCTCTATTCGCCGACCGGCCAGCGCAAGTATGTGAACGCAGCCGAGCGAGTACGCTTCATAGCCGCCGCCTTGGAATGCCCCCGGCCAAAGTTGCGGACGCTTTGCCTGGTCCTCGCCATGACGGGGTGCCGTATCAGCGAAGCTTTGGACCTGTTTTCGGCGAGCATCGAAGCCAGCGAAGGATCGATTGCGCTGCGCAGCCTGAAAAAGCGGAAAAAGGCCATCGTCATTCGGCAGCTGCCCGTTCCGGCCTCGCTGATCGAGCTCTTGCAGGCGGTTCACGACCTATCCACGCCGGGCGAACGCCTCTGGCCCTGGTCCAGAAGCCGCGCGTGGCAACTGGTAAAGGCCGTCATGGCGGAAGCTTCAATCGGTCCGGGACTGTACGCGACCCCAAAAGGTCTACGTCACGGATTTGGCGTCCACGCCATCCGGAGCGGCATTCCCTTAAACCTCGTTCAGCGTTGGATGGGCCACGCGAGCATGACAACGACGGCCATCTACTTGCAGGTCATCGGCGCGGAGGAGCGCGAGATTGCCGAGCGGATGTGGCAATAACTCACTGCTTGGACGTGGGCCCTAAACCAAAGGAGTCGACCTGACTATCCTCTTTCACGAGAAAGAGAGCCACGCCCAGCTTGTCTAATCCGCCGCGCGTTTCCTCATATAGCGCTCGGTAACGCGGAAAGTCCGGAAACGCCAAAGCGACAAGCGCGCCCGGATGTTTCGTTTGTAGACGCATCGCTTTAAGGAGTGCGTGCGAATACCATTGTTGCGCCTGGTTGGTCGGGTTCGTCGGCTTTTGCTCGCTCGCTCGTTCCGGATCCCGATAGAATTTCGACGGGAAGCCTTTTGCTTCGATCAGCAAGGTTCGCCCGGATCGCTCCGCATGGATATCGACACCGCGCTCCTTTGAATGCGTGTTGGCTTTGGTGACGATGGTCCAGCCGTCCCGCTCCAGCTGCTTTGCGAGTGCCTCGACAACGTTGCCTTCCCAGAACCAATCCTTGGTTACGTCCATTGGCGCTCCTTCCGGGCCTATCATAGCCTTGACCATCCTGCCGCCGTCACGGCTCTTGTTTCTTGGTTGAGTGGCATCTCCGGCTATGACCAGCCCATGCTTGCTCGTCCTTAGTCATGGGTTCTTAAGCGTCAGTTGCACGCTGTTCCATCAACAGGCCTGTCCGCTCCATTCGCATGCGCTCCCGTGTTGCCTGTGTGACGGCGCGTGATCGTCGCCGCTTCTGTCGTCCCCATAAGGCCGGGCAATCAGGTCCGGTCTCAAAAATGGAGATGAACATGACTACTACCAAAGAAACCAATCGTCCGACGCACATCGTCTGGCAAGTGCTGGGCGAAGGCGATAAGGCCCGCTGGAACCGCATCGGCGCCGGCTGGCCCAATCGAGACGGCAAAGGCTTAAGCCTCAAGCTCGACGCAATTCCGTTGGACGGACGTGTCGTCGTGCGCGAGCACGAGCAAGCCGAGGGAGGTCAGCAATGACCTTCCGCACGCTCCCGCGACGCAAAGACAAAGCCGCAGACAATCCGTTCGAGACGAAGCTCGAGCGGGCGCTACGGGGGGCTGATACGGTCTTCGTGCTCGACGACGGCATCATCCTGCGTATCCGCGACGGAACAATCGAAACAACAAGCTAACCCCTCAAAGGCGGGCCCCGATTGGCCCCGCCGCTTCCCGCGATTCTCGCAAATATTGGCTGCTTCCTGAAGGCACTCAAAATGCGCGAGGTGCTTCATATCGACATCAGTCGCCACGGCATGCCATTCGTCGACGAGGTCAGGGTTGGCAAGAATGACGACGTCCGCGTAATCCTCATTGATCGACGTAACCGACAGGACAACGATAGCCTTCAGCATGTTGCTGTGAGGCCGTGCCTTCGCAATGAGCACACCAAAATCCGCCGCCGCACGCTTGAATTCCAGCCTGATCCAAGGGCTTTACCGGTGCATCCATGTCCACCCCCACATCGCGGTGATGATGAGAACCGTGCCGACCGTCATCTTGAAACAGGCCCAGTACTCAGCCCGGCGCTCGGCTTTGAATCGTGCTGCTTCTGCGAGGATCCTTCGGGCTTTCTCGTGCTCTTTGCGGGCCTGCGCTTCAGCTTCCTCTCTTTTTCGTCTTTCCTGCGCACGCTGGTAATCGCACTCTCCGACATATTCTCTCACCAAGCTTCGAATGCCACGTCGGAGCCAAAGAGCATCGCCGTCAGGGGGAGCCGGATGATCGCAATGGCGGTCAAACGTGCCCTCAAAATACTCTTCCTTGAAATACGGCGTCCGTTGGAGCGCCATCGGTTGATGGCCGGATATCAGGGCGATTGCCTTCATGTCCTCCGGATTGCCGAACAATCGCCCCACTTCATCGGGCGTGACCAGAAAGCGCTTATGTAGGCTTTGGGAGACCCCGGTGGTTTCCGTCTCGCTGCGGCCCGTCGTAAAAGACGACGAATAGGTGGTCGAACTGCTGGCGCTTCCACCGCTTTGCGACACGGAAGAAGAATAGGATTGGCTGAAACCCATTGTGAAAGAGTAACTGCTGCCGGTCGATTTGCTTGCGCTGGCCAGCGTGCGCACGATCTCCCGCTCGCCAATAGATTTCGATACGTATTCTCTGGTGAAATAATCGTCGTTGCAAAAGAACAGCTTCACACCGGCATTGGCGATCAGTGTTTCCCAGTTCTTGTCGTAGTTCTCCTGGAGCTGCCCGAGGGTCTGCGCGACGAAGACGAGCTTCACGCCAAAGCCTGCAATCTGCGCAGCTGCGTTTTCCAGCACACGCATACGCTTGAGCGCGGGAAACTCATCGAGCACCATCATCACCGGATGGCCGCAGGCCGGTTGACCTTTGACCCGCTCCATCTCTGTAACGACGAGCGTCGTCATCATGCGCAGCCAGCGGCTGTGGGTCTCCATGTATCGCTGCGGCAGGCTGATATAGAGGCTGGTGCCTCTGGGATTGGTTTTAAGTTCGGATAGCTGAAAGGTGGATTTTGAGACCACCCGTGCCATCGCAGGACTATCCAGGAAATCGGAATGCGTGGTCGCAACCTGGACGACCGATCCAAAGAGCCTGGGCGAGGATTCTTCCATATGGGCGAGCATGGCACCGCCGCGAGCAACGACACCGTTGAATGCCGGGTTGCGCTTCATTGCTGCAAAGAGAAGGGAGAACGCCGATGGCGCATTCTTGTCGGTTGCGAGAGCCGCCAAAAGAGCGGCCTTTTCGTCACCCGCCATGATGAGCGCCCGCGCGGTGATGAGATTGCGTTCTTCGGGCGAAAAGTCTGGCGAGGTGCGCAGATGCAGCAGCACGAACTTCCAGTACGCGCGGGCGGATTCATCGAAGAACGGATCGCTGGAACGTTCCGAGACGATAATCGAATCCGCAATGCGCGCAGCTTCGTCGACCGATTCTTCTTTGTCCGGATGCAAGGCATCGAGCGGATTGAAGCTCGCTTTCTCACTATCGGCCAGGCCCATGACATCGAATGGATCGAGCAACCGAACGGTTTGGCCGAGGCCTTTGCAGAATTTGGACCCGGCTCCGCGCCGTCGCGCAGTCACCATGGCATTCTCGCCCTTGGGGTCGATCACGACCACCGAGCCCGGCCACAGGCAAAGATTGGGAACAATGACGGAGACACCTTTGCCGCCGCGCGTATTGCATACGATCAGAGCATGACGGTTATCGGTCACACCGATGTGCCGACCGTCTTCCGATCTGCCAAGATAGAAGTTTCCGATCTTGAACGGCCCGACGGCGGTTCCGCCGCCGCGGTACCAATCAGCCGTCCCTAACTGCCTGTTGTCCGGCTGGAGCAGGACGGGCAGACCAGTGTCATTATCGATAATTTCTGGCATCACTATCCTCCCTACATCCCGAGCTGCAATTCTTGATCGGCTTCGCGTTCGCGATCTCTGCCGCCCTGCGTCCGTCTTATGTCGAGAATGACCGCGAGTTGCCTGGCGAGCATCGCTCGGTCAGCCTTCTGCTGAGTTCTTAACGAGTCGATTCGCTCCTGATAGGGCGCGCGCTCTTTGGCTTGCGCGTCGTGCAGTTGGTCCGTTTCCCGGCGGTCGCGGACGAACGACGCGTAGGCCTCAGCTTCGTTCTGCTTGCGGAGCTTAAAGAGACGGCCACTCAGCACATCGAGGACGATCCCGAGCCCGCGCCGGAATTTGCCAGCACGCTCTTTGGCTTCCATGGCTTGGCGTGTTTTCTGACGTGACGACAGTTGCGCGCGCTCGGCGCGCTGCTTCATCACGACCTTGCGTAGATCATTCTTCGCGGCGTCGAGCTGTGCCTTTTGGTCGTTCTTGTCGGCTTCCAACTGCTTGCGCAGTCCCGCCGACAATTGCTTACCAATGCCTGCTTGGGCCTCTGCCACAGATGGCAATTGCGCGCCGTCGCCCAACCGCTCCTTTAGCTCTTTGGTTTTGATCCCGGACCAGCGGGAAACGGCATAGACCTGACCGCTCATATCCGTGGCGACGATGCCGCGCCGGTCGCCTTTGGCGAGATAGTACCCGCGCTCCTCCAGCGCTTGCCTGAAGCTCGCCAGATTGTCCGACCGGTCCCAGGCGTCACGGAAAACCTGCTTGATCTCCCGCGGGTCTAGATCGAGGCGCTTGGCCTGCTGCCATTCGGCCAGCGTGAAATTGAGCGGGTTCTTCCAGCCGTTCTCGCGATGACCCTCCGGCAACTTCCATTCGTGTTCGAGATAGAGCTCCTTCGAAAGCTCGCGCAGCTTGTTCTTGTAGTGCGAGAGGTTGATCGCCTTCATCTGATCGGCATCGATCCGGGACCAGACCACATGCGCATGGCGACGACCTTCCTTTTCATGGATGACGATCGCGCGGGGCTGGTCCTTGAGACCCAAGGTCTCTTCCGCCCGGTCTGCGGCATCGAGAAATGCCGACAGCGGCACGTCCACCTCTTTGGGCGGATTGAGGCTCAGCGAAAAGACTGGCTGACGGCAGCGCGTGCCTTTGGCAATTGCACCCGCTTCGAGCATCGCTCCTTGCAGATTGCTCGCCATGAAGCCACGCACCTCATGGACCACGATATGATCGTTATCCCTTTGATGGAGCAAATGGGCAGCCAGTTGCTTTGGCCCGCCACGCTGGGATCCTTTCAGGATCATGGCTGTAGCTCCTCCGCAGCCTGCGCGAACGCCCCGGATAGGGGTATGGCGTCCGAAACGAGGTGAACCCCCAAAGCCCGCAGCAGGAGGCAGCGCATCTCGAAGACCTGCGAGCAGGCCAGCCGCAGGTCGGCCTCCAGCTCAGCCGTAACCGGCAAGCTGCCCTGGTTCGCCGCTTTGGCGATCTGTTTGAGGTTACTGGCCAGTCGCGACCGACCGAGAAGCGCAAGCGCTTGTCCGAGGGCGTCTGCGTCCTTCAGGGGAGCCCGCACAGCGCGTCGCGGGGCCAATTCGCTCCCAAGCACGCGCTCTCGGATGTACTGCCCGAGGGGCTGGCCTGAGGCCAGTTGAGCCAGCCGGGCCTTTTCGGCGTCGCTGAAACGGACCGACAGCGGAGCGCTGCGGTCACGGACCTTTGGGGCGTCGGTCATGGCCGTGGCCCCTGAAGGTCTATTTTTGCGTGTTTAAGTTGGTGGTTCCAATCTGCTAGGGTGTCGAACAGCTTTTCAAAGTCTGGGTTCGATACCATCAAGTGGTGGTTAGGCTGAAACGTACTTTCGCCCTATGGTTGCAAATCGCGCGTTTGCCTGCCAACAGATTTTGTAAAATACAATCAACGTTTTATGGCGGAGGGGTTGGACGAAAGTTCGAACTTCAACCCAACCGGCGATACTAAATTGTTGACCAGGTTTGTCGTCACACGACCCGGTCAACAATCTAGGACAAAAGTCCTAGGGAGCGTTATCGGATCCTCCCAGGTTGCCGCCAGACGCAAGGAGCGGCGATGTCGGCAGGTTTGGCTACGGATTTCATCGAGCGGGTGGTGACGCTGCGCCCGGCCCTGTGCCGGCAGGCGACGTACTGGATCGGCACGCGCGGCCAGTTCGGTTCGCCGGACGATTTCGTCCAGGACACGATCGTCACCGCGCTGCGGAGCGCCGACCGGTTCGAGGACGACAATCTTTCTGGATGGCTGTTCGCGATCTTGCGCGGTCATATCCGGAACGCGCGGCGACGGGCCGCTATCCGCGCGTGTGTGCCTCTGTCGCCGCCCTGCTCAGAGAACAACGAGAGATCGCGGCCTGCAGCTTCTCGCTTCACGAACCCGACCTGCAGTCGGCCAGCCAGCCAATCCCGCTTGCCCATTGCCTGCAGGCATCTTTGGATGGCGTCCAGTCCGGACAGCGGATGCGACGACGCCTCGCCGTCGCCAGGCCCACGCAATCCGACCCAGGTCGACAACGCACCTGGCCCGATCGCGCACCTCCAAGCGCGGCACCGGTCTGGCGCCGAGAGACGATCGACAGCAGTTGAACTGGCGAGAGCCCGGTTCAGGCGGCGCGTTTCCAGGCTGATTTTGGTGCCGATCGGCCGTTACGAAGATTGGAGAATGTCTTTCTAGTCGAGCGAGAGGCTCGAGAACCGCCACACCGTTGCGCCCACAATTCTATAATTCCCGCGGGTCGCCCGAGCTTGCACAATGCTACTCGTCCGGGCGATTGATCGACGATCGCGGCGAGACGGGCCAGGACCGACAAGGAGACGCGATGATCCTTCACCGCACCTTTACTGACTGCTCTGGCTCTGTCGACGATGGCGCTCTTTCCTCGCCTTGCCGCCGCGCAATCTCGGCAGTCCGACACCGTTCGCATCGGCTATCAGCGATCCTCGACGCTGATCGCGATCCTCAAAGCGAACGGCGAACCGGCGAAGGCGCCGGCGCCGCCGGGCGTCGAGGTGACCTGGAACGAATTGACCAGCGGGCTGCCGCTTCTGGAATCCATCAATGTCAGCAGCATCGACTTCGGCGCCCACTTCAAGGACATGTCTCCGGCGTATCTGACGCCGGGCGGCAGACGGGCGGCGTTCGTGAGTCACAACGTCGATACGTGTGTGGCGTGGGATCCGTTCATCACCAGCACGCTCCACCAAACCAAAACCCGCATACTCGTCGACGGTTTGGACGGCCTCGCTACGCGGTCGATCGCGTCACGCCTGCCGGCCTGACCAAACAGCAGTCGATTGCCGAGGTCTTCCACGCCGAAGGCCTGATCCCCCACTCAGGTCAAGCCCGAGGCGGTGATCTGGACGCCGCGCAGATCGTAGTCGCCGAGCGCCGATAGAAGCGTCCGCGAGCCGGCCATGGTTTACGCTCCCGTCCCCGACGACCCGCTTCTGCCGCCGGTCCGCATCAATCTGTTCTCGGATACGCAGACGACTCCGAGCCAGGCGATGCGCGCCGCCATAGCGGAAGCGGCCGTCGGGGACGAACAGATCGGCGCTGACCCCACGGTCAACGCGCTGTGCGATCGCGTCGCCGATCTGCTCGGCAAGGAAGGCGCGGTGTTCATGGCCTCGGGAACGATCTGCAACATCGCCGCGACGCTGTCGCACTGCCGCCCCGGCGACGAGATCATCGCCCATGAGACTGCGCATATCGTCTCGCTCGAGGGCTGCACCCACGCGGCACTCGGCGGACTGCAGATCAAGCCGCTGCAAGGCGGCGGCGGACAGTTCACACCGGAAGCGCTGCGAGCGGCTCTGCGTCCTCCCGATCGCCACCAGGCCAAACAGACGCTGGTGAGCGTCGAGCAGACGACCAATCTCGGCGGCGGCGCGGTGTGGAGCACGTCCGCGCTCGACGCGATCGTCGCGATCGCGCGCGACAACGGACTGGCGACGCATATGGACGGCGCCAGGTTACTCAACGCTTGTGTCGCTCACCGAGTATCGCCACGACAGATGGCCCACGGCTGGGACTCGGTGTGGATCGATTTTTCCAAGGGCCTTGGCGCGCCGCTCGGTGCGGTGTTGGCGGGATCGCGCGACTTCATCGATGAGGTCTGGCGTTGGAAGCAGCGGCTCGGCGGCTCACTGCGCCAAGCCGGCATCTGCGCCGCCGCCTGCCTGTACGCGCTCGACCACAATGTCGATCGGCTGGCCGAGGATCACATCAATGCACGGCTTCTCGCCGAGGGCCTAGCGACAATCGACGGCGTAATCGCGCCGCCGCCGGAAACCAATCTGGTGTATTTCGACGTCACCGACACCGGCCTGTCCGACGAGCAGTTCGTCGCTGCGCTGCGCGCGCGGGGCGTGCTGATCTCGGTTCTCGGCGGCCGGCTGCGCGCTTGTACGCATCTCGATGTTTCGGCGGCGATGATCGAAGAGACGCTGGAGATCGTCGGCGACATCGTCCGCGGCGCAGACGCTATCACCATATCCGCCGTCGCCTAACGGGGGGGATGCATCTTCAGCTCATGGTGCTGGCGCGCACCACCGTGGTGTAGGTCCGCTCGATCAACTGCAGCGCGCCGCGATAACCAACATAAGACCGCGACAGCACGACCTCGTCGGTGCATGGATAGCCGATCTCCACCAGCGGCGCGCCGATCTCGTCGGCCAGTGCCGCCTCCCAGGTCGAGCCGAACACGATCGGCAATTCGCCAGTGAAATCGGTGGCGCGCACGATCTGGTGGATGCGCTTGCCGTCCTGCTCGAACACCGCTTCGGCGCCGGCATGATCGGCGAGCGCACGGTACTGCTTCTGGATCGTTTCGCGCAGTTCCTCCGGTGGATTTTCGCTGATAACGAACGGCCCCGGATTGAGCCCGAGCTGCTCGACCAGGAAGCTCGCCACCGCGAGATTATAGGCGCTCTCGCTGACCACGATCGCCTGCGACGGCAGCCGGTACTGGCTGGTCGAGCCGGCATAGAAGCACGCGAAGTCGCGCAGATAGATGTAGTGCTCTTTCTCCTCTTGCGCGATGAACGCTTCAGCGCGGGCACGGTCGAGGCCGGCGAACTCCACGACGCGGCGGAGGAACGCGCTGGTCGCCTTGGCGCCGATCGGGATCGTCGGCTCGTGCAGGAATGGCTGGCCGTAGAGATCCTCGAGATGCGCCGCGGTCGAGAGCCCGAGCCATGGCGACAGCACGAGATTGAATTGCGCACGCGCGACCGCGCGCCATTCCGCGACGCCGGCCGATGCCGGGCCGAACAGGATGTTCACCTGAAGGCCGATGCCCTCGAGGATGCGGCGGACCTCGGCGAGATCGCCGCGCCAGAACGGGTTCTGATACGGCAACAGCGACCAGACGTTGACCAGGCCATGCTGGAGCGGCGCATCGCCCGCATCGACGAACTGATCGATGATGGCGCGGATCACCGTCTCGTGGCCGGTGAAATTGTTGCCGCGATAGCCGCTGGTCTCGGCGACCACGATCGGCACGCCGCGCTTCTGATATTTGCGCACCACGCTGCCGACATCGTCGCCGACCAGGCCCGGAATGCAGCCGGTCTGCACCACGAACAGATCGGCTTCCATCACCTTCAAGGTCGAGGCGATCAATTCGTCGAGCCTGTCGGCACCGCCGAAGATCACTTCCTGATTGCCGAGATTGGCGCTCGGCACATGAAATTCGCCGCCCTGATAGCCGTTGATGCCGGACAGCGCATGAAACTGCTTGGTGGCGCAGCCCGGCCCGCAATGGGTGATCGGGACCGCGCCCGGAATGGCGATGACGCTGGCCAGCGCGCCGAGGCTGCAGCCATAGCGCACCTGCTCGATCGCACCTGGGGAAGCGCAAAACGCGCCGGTGGGATCCTGGGCGTTGGTGACGGGAGACAGCATGGTGATCTCTCTTAGGCCGGCTCGGTGATCGGCGCGTAGGGATCGGTCGAGGCCAGCCACCACGGCTGATACGGGAACGAACTGTGCGCGGCGACGTCGGCATAGAAACGCTTGCGCGGCAGCACCCGCAGGATGGCGCGGCCGATGGTCAGCAGGCCCTCGTAACCAAGACCGTCGTTGGAATAGAAGATCGGCAGCACCGGAATGCCCATTCGCCCGGCCAGCACCGCCAACGTGCCGGTGTGGCGGCAGATCACGAAGTCCGGCTTGGCCCGCAGCAGCGCGGCGTGGGCCTGGAAGTGCTGGTCCGGACTCACCGTGTAGTTCGGAATGTCGCCCCAGGCGTCGACCAGATGGCCGAGCGAGTCCTGCTGCGGGTCGCCGGAGTCGGTGGTCGGATCGTGGTGGAACGAGAACGCATCGTCGACGGTGACGCCGAGTTCGCGCAGATCCGTGATCAGCCCGTGCGCGAAAGCGGCACCGGCCGCCACGAAGCCACGCTTGCCGGCCAGCGCCTTGCACAGCCGCGCCAGCTCCGGCGCGATCCGCGCCCGCTCGCTTTCGATAACCGCCTCGACCTTGTCGGACCTGCCGGTCAGCCGCGCAATGTCGCGCAGCCAATTATCGGTGGCGTGAAGCCCATAGGGCAGCGGCGCCCTCACCTCCGGCACGCCGAACTCCTGTTCGAGCCCGGTGGCGAGATAGGACAGCACGAAGCACATCGTCACCGTCGCCGCGGCCTCCGACATCTGCGCCAGCCGCTCCAGCGTATTGCCGCCCATCACCAGATTGACCCGCAACCCGAGCGGATCCAGCAGCGGCGAGAACACGTCGGGGCCGCCGAGATGGATGACGTTGATCAGGTCCGGCTGTTTGCTCGGCGGCTGCGGCACCAGCCGGCGCAGGATGCCGTGCTCGATCACGTCCCAGCCGCTCGACCAATGCTTCGACTTGAAGCCCTCGCAATGCAACGTGACGACCGGAATGCCGATCTCGTCCCCGACGCGCTTGGCGGCGCCGTCGACGTCGTCGCCGATGATGCCGGTGGCGCAGGAGGTGGCGACGAAGATCACCCGCGGCTTGTGCCGTTCATAGGCGTCGCGAATGGTGTCCTCCAGCCGCGCGACGCCGCCGAACACCATGTCCTGCTCGCCCAGATTGGTGCAGATCGACTTCGGGTCTTCGAGCTTCCAGCCGCGCCGCGCCGCCAAATCGCGATAGTAGCGCGCGGTGAACGACTGGCTCGCCGCGCAGCCGATCGGCGAATGCTGCACCACGACCGAATCCTGGATGATGGTGGCGTTGGTGACCGCGATGTGCTCCGCACACATCGACGCCTGGGCGAACGGCGTCGACTGTTCGCACAGCCGGCGCCCGCCGTTATCGCAGCCCTTGACGCAGCCATAGGTGAAGGCCGAATCTTTGACGAGCTGCCCGGCGCGGCCGTCCCATTGGGTGATCGTGCCGAGCCGCTGGTCGCGGGTTTCGACTTGGGGATTCTTCAAATTGAGCGCCATGGCGCACCTCTCGGTTCGCTGGCAGCTATCAGGTGGCGTCGAGCGCCTGGGCGATGTCGGCGATGATGTCGTCGACGCTCTCGATGCCGATCGACAGCCGCACGTAGCCGGGCGTGACGCCGGCGGCGAGCTGCTTGTCCGGCGCGAGCTGGGCGTGCGTGGTCGACGACGGATGGATCGCGAGGCTGTGGGCGTCGCCGATATTGGCGACGTGGAACAAGAGCTTCAGCGAGTCGATGAAGCGTCGGCCCGCCGCGAAGCCGCCCGGCAGTTCGAAGCCGACCAGCGCACCATAGCCGCCCTTGAGATACGTATCGGCGCGGCGCCGCGCCTCGCCTCTCTGCAGGCCTGGATAGATCACGTTCGCGACCTTGGGATTCTGCGCCAGATAGTCGGCGACGCGCGCCGCGTTCGCGGTCTGCTGGCGGATGCGCAGCGGCAGCGTCTCGACACCCTGAATGAGCTGGAATGCGTTCTGCGGCGACAGCGCCGGGCCGAGATCCCGCAACAGGCCGGCGCGCGCCGCGAAGGCGTAGGCCACCGGGCCGAACGGCCGCGCGATATCGGGCCAGGTGCGGCCGTTATAGGACGGGTCCGGCCCGGTGATGAGCCGATGCCGGTCGGCAAACTCCTCCCACGGGAACTGGCCGCTGTCGATGATCACGCCGCCGATCGTGGTGCCGTGGCCGCCAATATACTTGGTCGCCGAATGCACCACGATCGCCGCACCGTGGTCGATCGGCCGCGCCAGCAGCGGCGCTGCGGTGTTGTCGATAATCAGCGGAATGCCGAAGCCACGGCCGATATCGGCAACCTCGCGGATCGGAAACACGTTAAGCTTGGGGTTCGGCAGCGTCTCGCCGAAGTACAGACGCGTGCGATCATCGGTGGCGGCGCGGAACGCCTCGGGATCGGACGGATCGACGAACCGCGCCTCGATGCCGAACTGCTTCAGCCGGTTGGCGAAGAAATTCCAGGTGCCGCCATAAAGATCGGTCCCGGTGACGATGTTGTCGCCGGCCTGCACCAGCGTCAGCACCGAGAGCGCCACGGCCGCCTGCCCCGACGCCAGCGCCAATGCCGCTGCGCCGCCTTCGAGGGCAGCCAGCCGCTCCTCCAGCACGTGCGCGGTCGGATTACCGATCCGCGAATAGACGTATCCGAACTCCTCGAAATTCACCAGCCGGTCGGCGCGTTCAGTGGTCTGCAGGTCGAACGACGTGCTTTGATAGATCGGCACCTGCGTGGCGCCGGTGGCGGGATCAGCGCGGAACGAGCCGCCGTGCAGCGCCAGCGTGTCGAGATTGGCGGGATGAAGCGGTTGAACGGTTTGCAGCGACATGATGTTTCTCCGAAATGAAGCAGCGGCGTGAGCTATGCGCGCGAGGCCGATCGCTTGCCGCGCGCGATGCGGTGATTGACGGCGCGCGCCGCCGCGTCGCCGAGCAACTGAATGGATTGAACAATGGTGACGAGCACGATCACGACCGCGATCATCACTTCTGGCATGAAGCGCTGATAGCCGAAGCGGACGCCGAGATCGCCGAGGCCACCGCCGCCGACGGTGCCGGCCATCGCCGAGTAGCCGATCAGACTGACCAGCGCGACGGTCTGCCCGGCGACGATGCTCGGCAGCGCTTCGGGGATGATCACGCGGGCGATGATCTGCAGCGGCGATGCGCCGATCGCCTCGGCCGCCTCGATCAGGCCGCGATCGACCTCGCGCATCGCGGTTTCGGCGAGCCGCGCGAACAACGGCGTGATCGCCACCGTCAGCGGCACGATCGCCGCGCTGGTGCCGACCGAGCTGCCGGCGACGACGCGCGTGAACGGAATGATCGCAACCATCAGGATGATGAATGGCGTCGAGCGCACCAGATTGACGGCGGTGCCGAGCACGCGATTGAAGATCGGCAGCGGCAGGATGTGGCCCGGCGACGTCACCACCAGCAACACACCGAGCGGCAAGCCCAGCGCGGTCGAAACCACGGCGGCGATCGAGACCATATAGGCGGTCTGCTTGAAGGACTCAAACAGCAGCGCCGTGACGGCGGGCGGCAACAGATCGAACGGCATGACCAATCACTTCCACGGACAGTTCAAGCGAACAAAGATGAGACAGCACCGCCGGCAGTCTGCCGCCCACCCCGCTGGCGACCAGCGTCAGCACACCGAGCGGCCGATCGCCGACATAGTCGATCCGGCCGTGCAGAATGTTGGGCCGGATTTGAAAGCGTGAGACCAGTTCGGCGACGATCGGATCGTGTGCCGCGTGCCCGGTGAAGACGATGCGCAGCACCGGATCGCTGTCAGCAACGGGCTCGGGCAGAAGCTGATGCTCGACCTGGGGCGGCAGTTCGTGCGCCACGAGGCCCGCGAGAAATGACCGCGCCACGGCAGATTTCGGAAACGCCAGCACGTCGAAGGTCGTGCCCTCCTTCACCACGCGCCCGTGATCCAGCACCGCGACGCGCCCCGCAATGTCGCGCAGCACCTCCATCTCGTGCGTGATCAGTACGATCGTCAGCCCGAGCTTGCGATTGATGTCGCGCAGTAGCGCCAGGATCTGGTCGGTGGTCTCCGGATCAAGCGCCGACGTCGCCTCGTCGCACAGCAGCACCGACGGATCGAGCGCCAGTGCTCGCGCGATGCCGACGCGCTGCTTCTGGCCACCCGAGAGCTCAGACGGATAGGCATCGGCCTTATCGGCGAGGCCGACCAGTTCGAGCAGCGGCGGCACCCGCCGGGCGATCTCCGCGCGCGGCAGCCCCGCCACCTTGAAAGGCAGCGCGACGTTGCCGGCCACCGTATAGGCGGACAACACGTTGAAGTGCTGGAAGATCATGCCGATGCCGCGGCGGGCCTGGCGCAGCGCACGGCCGCGCAGAGCGGTGATGTCGCGGCCCGACACGATCACCCGCCCGGCGCTCGGCCGCTCCAGCAGATTGATACAGCGGACCAGCGTGCTCTTGCCGGCACCGGACCGCCCGATGATGCCGTGAATGTCGCCGGGCCTGATCGTCAGCGACACGTCGTCGAGCACCGGGCCGGCGGCCTGCGAGAACGTCTTGCTCAACCGCTCGATCTGGATCG
>NZ_JBMDXE010000217.1:0-1525 GCF_048594845.1 Rhodopseudomonas sp.
GGCGCGGGCGGCGGGGGGGGGGGGCGGCGCGGCACCCCGGTGGATCACCACGGCATACGCGGGGCCCCGGATCTGCGCAGCGGCACTGCGTGCCGCGGCGCGTCCGGGGCACGCAGGCTTCATCAGAACATGAAGTAGCGCTGGGCCATCGGCAGCACTTCGGCGGGGGCACAGGTCAGCAGCTCGCCATCGGCGCGAACCTCGTAGGTCTCGGGATCGACCTCGAGCTTTGGCGTCGCATCATTGTGGATCATGCTCTTCTTGGAGATGCCGCCACGGACGTTGCTGATCGGATACAGCGTTTTCGCAATGCCGAGGTCGCGGGCCAAATTGCCGGCGGCGGCGGCCTGTGAGGTGAACACCACCGACGACGCCGTCAGCGCCTTGCCGAACGCGCCGAACATCGGCTGATAGTGCACCGGCTGCGGCGTCGGGATCGAAGCGTTGGGATCGCCCATCGGGGCGGCGACGATGCTGCCGCCCTTGATGATGCAATCCGGCTTGACGCCGAAGAACGCCGGCGACCACAGCACGAGGTCGGCCATCTTGCCGGTCTCGACCGAGCCGATCAGCTTCGACACGCCGTGGGCAATCGCCGGATTGATCGTGTACTTGGCGATGTAGCGCTTGACGCGGAAATTGTCATTACGCGCGGAGTCCTGCGAGAGTGCGCCGCGCTGCTTCTTCATCTTGTCGGCGGTCTGCCAGGTACGGATGATCACTTCGCCGAGCCGTCCCATCGCTTGGCTGTCCGACGACATCATCGAGAGCGCGCCGAGGTCGTGAAGAATATCTTCGGCCGCGATGGTTTCCTTGCGGATGCGGCTCTCGGCGAACGCCAGATCCTCGGCGATCGACGGATCGAGATGGTGACACACCATCAGCATGTCGAGATGCTCGTCGATGGTGTTTTTGGTGAACGGCCGCGTCGGATTGGTCGACGACGGCAGCACGTTTTCGAGCCCCGCCACCTTGATGATATCCGGCGCGTGGCCGCCGCCGGCGCCTTCGGTATGGAAGGCGTGAATGGTGCGGCCCTTGAACGCCTTCACGGTGTCTTCGACGAAGCCCGACTCGTTGAGCGTGTCGGTGTGGATCATCACCTGGATGTCGTATTCGTCGGCGACGGTGAGGCAGTTGTCGATCGCCGCCGGTGTCGTGCCCCAGTCCTCGTGCAGCTTGAGCGCGCAGGCCCCGCCTTCGATCATCTCCTTCAGCGGGCCGGGCAACGCGGCGTTGCCCTTGCCGGAGATGCCGAGATTGACCGGAAACGCATCGAACGACTGTATCATCCGGCCGATGTGCCACGGCCCCGGGGTGCAGGTGGTGGCGTAAGTGCCGTGCGAGGGTCCGGTGCCGCCGCCGAGCAAAGTGGTGACGCCGGAATAGAGCGCGTCGTCGATTTGTTGCGGACAGATGAAATGGATGTGCGAGTCGAAGCCGCCGGCGGTGATGATCTTACCCTCGCCCGCGATCACATCAGTGCCGGGGCCGATCGGGATGGTGACTCCGGGCTGGATGTCGG
>NZ_JBMDXE010000218.1:0-2348 GCF_048594845.1 Rhodopseudomonas sp.
GGCTCGCCGCTGCGCGGCGCTCCGGAATGACGGCGCGCGTAAACGCGCCTCAGCCCTTCACCAGTACCGGGCCGGAGCCGACCGGGCGCTCGTTTTCCATCAGGATGCCGAGGCGCTTGGCGACTTCGGTGTAGGCCTCCAAGAGGCCGCCGAGATCGCGGCGGAAGCGGTCCTTGTCGAGCTTCTCGTTCGACTTGATGTCCCACAGCCGACAGCTGTCCGGCGAGATCTCGTCGGCGACGATGATGCGCATCATCTCGCTTTCGAACAGCCGGCCGCACTCCATCTTGAAGTCGACCAGACGGATGCCGATGCCCAGGAAGAGACCGGTGAGGAAATCATTGACGCGGATCGCCAGCGCCATGATGTCGTCGATCTCCTGCGGGGTCGCCCAGCCGAACGCGGTGATGTGCTCTTCCGAGACCATCGGGTCGTTGAGCTGGTCGTTCTTGTAGTAGAACTCGATGATCGAGCGCGGCAGCTGGGTGCCCTCCTCGATCCCGAGCCGCTGCGACAGCGAGCCGGCCGCGACATTGCGCACCACCACCTCGAGCGGCACGATCTCGACTTCGCGGATCAGCTGCTCGCGCATGTTGAGGCGGCGGATGAAATGGGTCGGCACCCCGATGTCGTTGAGGTGCTGAAACAGGTACTCCGAGATCCGGTTGTTGAGGACGCCCTTGCCCTCGATCACCTGATGCTTCTTGGCGTTGAACGCGGTGGCGTCGTCCTTGAAGTGCTGAATCAGGGTTCCGGGCTCCGGACCTTCATACAGCACCTTGGCCTTGCCTTCGTAAATGCGACGTCGCCGGCTCATGGGGATGTACCGTGTTTTGTTGAAATCCATGGATGGGTGGCTCCGTCTGAGGATGTGGACCCACGGCGGAGCTGCCGTGAAGGCCGGAACCGGAAACAGAACAAGAACCTAGCCTCGCCGCAACCTAGCTGATTGGCCGGTCGGGCACAATCGATCCGGCCGGTTGCAGCCGAGTTTTACCCGTCCGGCTGCGTCCTTGTTGGCAGTTGTCTTGTCGTTCCGCTCTGGATATCTAGGCATCGACCCCGCCCACCGCAAACCGGCCCGTTCCAGCGGCCGGCTCACAGATCGGAACCCAGACAATGAGCACGTTCGACAAGCGCGAGGAAGGATTCGAGAAGAAGTTCGCGCTCGACGAAGAACTGAAGTTCAAGGCGGAAGCCCGCCGCTCCAAGCTGCTCGGCCTCTGGGTCGCCGAGAAGCTCGGCCTGACCGGCGACGCCGCCGCGGCCTATGCCAAGGAAGTCGTGGTGGCCGACCTCGAGGAAGCCGGCGACGCCGACGTGGTCCGCAAGGTCACTGCCGACCTCAGCGCCAAGGGCGTCACCGTCAGCGAGCAGGAGATCCGCGTGAAGATGGGCGAGTTCCTCGCCCAGGCGGTAACCGAGATCAAGGCCGGCAAGTAAGGCGGCGGCCGCGGGGAGCCGCGGCGCACGATCTTGGACAGAATTTGCAAATGCCCGGGCCTGGTCCCGGGCATTTTTCGTTGGCGGGAGACCCAGCTGCCCCCCTGCCCGAGCCACGTCCAAGCGGAGCCGGCATTTGCACTCCGGCGCGTTCGGTTTATATTCCTAATTCAGGCTTGGATCTGGATGGAGGTGCCGAATGCTCGTCCCGCTGTTTCGTCCCCGCAGCCCCGCCTCCGATCCCGTGATCGACCGGCCGATCCTGGCCGCGCTCGACGGCGGCCCGCCACCGGTCCCGGGCGGCCGCCCGAAGGGCTGCAAGGCACTGCACACCAACGCCACCGTCGCCCATGTCCGCCGGCTGATCGAACAGACCGAGCTGACCTACAAGCAGATCGCGGCGCGAACCAACGTCAGCGCCGGCACCGTCGGGCGCTGGGCCCGCGAGTTCAACTGGCAGCGCCACCCGCTGGCGCCGCGCGCCAGTGACACCGTCCCGACCGAGCGCGCCGGCCGCCGGCTCAAGCTGCGCATGCTAGGCCACAAGCTGCACCAGCTCGCCGAACGCTGCGTCGACGAGCTGTGGCAGGCCCCGACGGTCGACCTCGACCGCCTGATCGAGGCGATGCAGGTGCTCAACATGGCCCGCCTCACCCTGAAGGGCCGCGGCCGCCCCAACAAACCCGGCCCCGCCCCGCGCACCGGCCAACAATGGCTCGACCGCGACGCCGCCCTGCGCAAGACGCTGCTCGAACTGCGCTACGGCGGCGTGAAGCTCGACCGCATCCCGGAAGAAGCGATGGCGCTGGTGGAGAATGCGCATGTGGAGCCGGTGCATGGGCCGGCGCGGGGGAGGAGACGGAGGGGGTAGGAAGTGGACGTTACGCGGCGCTCACCCGTTGCTA
>NZ_JBMDXE010000219.1:0-8888 GCF_048594845.1 Rhodopseudomonas sp.
CCTGCAATCTGCATGTTTCCCCCGTGTTGTTGTTGCGGGGGTGTCTTATCGCAAAGGGTGGGCCGGAGCTATGCCGCCAGCACCAGATCCATCACCGCGACGTAATGGCAGGCGGCGGCGAGCAGCACGAAGGCATGCCAGATCGCGTTCTGGAACCGCAGCCGGCGCCAAGCATGGAAGATGACACCTAGCGTGTACAGCGCACCGCCGATGCCGAGAAACCACAAGGCCGTGGTCGGCAGTGTCTGCACCACCTGATCGTAAGCGATGATGCCGCTCCAGCCGAGCGCCAGATAGAGACCGACCGACAGCTTGTCGAACTTCCCGGGCATGAACAGCTTGAGCACGATGCCGACGATCGCAACACCCCACACGCCAGCGAGCAGCGCCAGGCCGAAGGTCTGGTCCGGAATCTGGCTGATGATCGGCGTGTAGGTCGCGGCGATCAGGACATAGATCGCCGAATGGTCGAACCGGCGCAGCAGCCACTTCCGCGGCGACACCGGCCACAGATTGTAGGCTGCGGACAGGCCGAGCATCGCCAGCAGACCGGCCGCATACACCGATACCGAGACGATGGTCGGCGTCGACGCGAACACCCCGGTCAGCGTAATCAACGCGGTGGCTGCGATCAGACCGGCGACCAGGCCCAGAACATGGACCACGCCGTCGGCGATCAGTTCGGCACGATCGTAATTCCAGTGAACCATGCCCTTGGCATCGATCCTGGCGTGCGAAACGATTTGCTTCAAGCGAAACACTGTCATAGGCGGAGCGGAGACCCTGTCTTTCGTTGATCCGACACCTACATGGCGATGAACGACGGCGCGATACAGGCCTGCAACCTGCAATCGCCCGCGAATTTTATCCGTCGGAAAGGCGGCAAAGCCAAGGCCCCCCTCAGGTCGGATTGTCGCATTGCGCGTTTTCCGGCTAACGTCCCGCCACCCCATCTCCTGATTGAACCTTAGCGCGCATGGCCTTCAGTTTTTCAGATCTGGTCGAGGAAGCGTGGCTGTCGGCGCGGGCGCTGAAGGACTATAGCGAGACCATATTCAACCCGACGGTGCGGCTCGGCGTCACCGGTCTGTCACGCGCCGGCAAGACGGTGTTCATCACCGCGCTGGTACACGGGCTGTGCCGCGGCGGCCGGTTTCCGATCTTCGAGTCGATGTCCACCGGCCGGATCGCGACGGCCCGGCTGGCGCCGCAGCCCGACGATGCGGTGCCACGCTTCGCTTACGAGAACTTCCTGGCGACACTGATCGAGCAACGGCAATGGCCGAGTTCGACGGTTGATATCAGCGAGCTGCGGCTGGTGATCAACTATCAGCGCAAGAGCGGTGCCGAGCGCACGCTGACGCTGGACATCGTCGACTATCCGGGCGAGTGGCTGCTCGATCTGCCGCTGCTGAACAAGAGCTACGAGAAGTGGGCGTCCGAGAGCCTCGCGCTGTCGCGACAGGATCCACGCGCGCGGGTGGCGCGGGAGTGGCACGCGCATCTGGCGACGCTCGATCCGAACGGCCGCGAGAACGAGCAGGAGACGCTGACCGCCGCGCGGCTGTTCACCAGCTATCTGCGCGCCTGCCGCAACGAGCAGTTCGCCATGAGCCTGTTGCCGCCCGGCCGTTTCCTGATGCCCGGCAATCTGGCCGGCTCTCCGGCTCTCACATTCGCGCCGCTCGACGTGCCGGCCGACGGAACGCCGCCGGAACGATCGCTGTGGGCAATGATGCGGCGGCGGTTCGAGTCCTACAAGGACGTGGTGGTGCGGCCATTCTTCCGCGATCACTTCGCGCGGCTCGATCGCCAGATCGTACTGGCGGATGCGCTCAGCGCATTCAATGCCGGTCCCGAAGCGCTGCAGGATCTCGAGGCGGCGTTGGGCGGCATTCTCGACTGTTTCCGAGTCGGCCGCTCCTCGCTGCTGTCGACGATGTTCCGGCCACGGATCGACCGGATCCTGTTCGCCGCCACCAAGGCCGATCATCTGCATCACTCCAGCCACGACCGGCTCGAGGCGATCCTGCGCAAGCTGGTGGAGCGGGCGATGCAGCGCGCCGAATTTGCCGGCGCCACCGTCGATGTCGTCGCGTTGGCGGCGGTGCGCGCGACGCGAGAGGCGCAAGTGCAGCGCGGGCGCGACCGCCTGCCCTCCATCGTCGGCACCCCGATCGCCGGCGAGATGGCCGAGGGCGAGGTGTTCGACGGCGAGACCGAGGTCGCGACCTTCCCAGGCGATCTGCCGACCAATCTGCAGGGCCTGTTCAAGGGCGAGGATACGTTCCGCGGCCTCGCTGCGGGATCGCATCAGGACGCCGACTTCCGCTTCCTGCGCTTTCGGCCGCCGCGGCTCGCCACGCACGATCCCGAGGGCCCGGCGCTGCCTCATATCCGCCTCGACCGCGCGCTCCAGTTCCTGATCGGAGATAAACTGCAATGACCGAGCGGGTCCCTCCTCGCCGGCCGGCGACCTTCAAGCTGACCGACCCCAGCGTCGTGCTGATCGACTCGGACGAGACCGGCCCGAGCGCGCGTCCGACCGCGCCTGATCCTGCTGCCGCGCCGCCGCCGCGCGCCCGCGTGCAGCTCGCGCAGGAGAAGGAGACGCCGATCGTCGCGCCCAAGGCACCGCGCAGCATCATCAATCCGAAGAAAGGGTTCAGCTGGGGCACGCTGTTCTGGGGCGCCGCGACGGGTCTGTTGTCGCTGGCGTTCTGGCTGTGGGTCAGCAAGCTGGTCGAGGACCTGTTCGCGCAAAGCACGACGCTCGGCACCGTCGGCGCGATCCTCGCGACGCTCGCCGGAGGTTCGCTGGCGATCATCATTGGCCGCGAAGCATTCGGACTATTCCGGCTTTCCCGGATCGAGCAGCTTCATGCCCGCGCCGCACGTGTGATCGAAACCGACAACCGCGCCGAGGCGCAGGCGATCATTCGCGAGCTTCTCAGGTTCGAAAATCCCAACCCGCAGCTCGCGCACGGCCGCGCCACGCTCGCCAAGCATCTCGACGATATCATCGACGGCGCCGACCTGATCCGGCTCGCCGAACGCGAACTGATGACGACGCTCGACATCGAGGCGCGGGCGCTGATCTCGAAGGCGGCGCAACGCGTGTCAGTGGTCACCGCGATCAGTCCGAAGGCGCTGATCGACGTGCTGTTCGTTGCGATCGCTGCGACGCGGCTGATCGGCCAGCTCGCCCGTCTCTATGGCGGCCGCCCCGGCGCGCTCGGCATGCTCAAGCTGATGCGGCAGACCGTGTCGCACCTCGCCATCACCGGCGGCATCGCGCTCGGGGACAGCGTGATGCAGTCCGTGCTCGGCCACGGCCTCGCCTCGCGGCTGTCCTCGAAGCTCGGCGAAGGCGTTGTCAACGGCATGCTGACCGCCCGCCTCGGCCTGGCCGCCATCGACCTCACCCGACCGCTGCCCTTCAACGCGCTACCAAGGCCGGTGCTGGGCGATCTGGTGAAGGACCTGCTGAAGAAGCGGGACAAGGAAGAGTGAGGACTACGCCGGACGCTGCTTAACGCCGGTTAACTTCCCTTAATGGCGATTAACCTCTGCTTCCAGACGGCTGGCTGCCCTTACCGATGCGGCAGCGCAGCCGAAACTCCTCGCCCGCTCTCGCCACTCCTGCTGTCTCCTCGATGACGCCTTCGCGAGTTGACCGCGGCGCGAATTCCTTCGACAAGCGGCGGATGCACCGCCCGCACGACCATCGCGAGCCCCAGCGGACGTCGGACGGCCGACGATCCCACTTGCCTGGTTGGCTGCGCCGGATCGGCCTGCGCCAGATCCGGATGTTCACCGGGCTGGTGATGTTCGCTTACTTGCTCAGCCATTTCCTCAACCACGCGCTGGGCAACATCTCGCCGGAAGCGCTGCAGGCCGGGGTGCTGTGGCATCTCGAAATCTGGCAGTTCCTGCCGGTCGCGATCCTGTTCTACGGCTCGGTGACGATCCATGCGGCGCTCGGCCTGTGGGCGCTGTATCAGCGCCGCCAATTTCGCTGGCGCACGATCGAGCCGCTACAGCTCGTCCTCGGACTCAGCGTGCCGCTGCTGATCTACACTCACGTGATCGGACTGCGGCTCAGCAACGTGCTGTACGGAATCGACAAGCTCTATCCGCAGGTGTTGTACGCCTATTGGGTGGCGTGGCCGACCTACCGGATCTGGCTGATGGTCACGGTGATGCTGGTCGCGTGGATCCACGGCTGCATCGGCCTGGGTCTGTGGCTGCGGATCAAGCCCGCGTTCCGCAAGGCGATGCCCGGCTTGCTCGTGCTCGCGGTGCTGATCCCGACGCTGGCGCTGCTTGGTTTCTACGAAGGCGGCCGCGACGTCATCCGCGTCGCCGCCGATCCGGCCTGGCAGGACGCCAACCTGTCGATCAAGCAGATGGGGACGCTGCAGCAGCAGAAGACGCTCGACCGGATCGGCGATGCGTTCGTGATCGGCTATCTCGGCCTGATCGCGCTCGCGCTGGTGGCCCGCGCCATCCGCGGCCTGCATGAACGTCGCGGCGGCATGATCCGGCTGACCTATGGCGGTGATCGCACGGTGCGCGTGCCGAAAGGCATGACCGTGCTGGAAGCCAGTCTGCGTCACAACATTCCCCACGCCAGCGTCTGCGGCGGCCGCGCGCGGTGCTCGACCTGCCGTATCCGGGTCATCGGGGACGTCGACGAGTTGCCGCCACCGACCAGTCGCGAAGCCTTCGTGCTCGGCAGCGTCGGCGCGGCCGACGACCCGACGATCCGGCTCGCCTGCCAGCTTCGCCCGACGCACGATCTCACTTTTCTGCCGGTGTTTCCGCCGCGCAACGTCGCGGCCGCGCGACAGGCGGTTCGGTCCTCGCGTATCGGCGACGAACGCTACATCGTTAGCATGTTCGTCGATCTGCGCGGCTCGACGCAGCTCGCCGAGACGCGGCTGCCGTTCGACACGGTGTTCATCGTCAATCGCTTCCTCGGTGCGGTGTCTCGCGCGGTGATCGCCTGCGGCGGCCAGCCCAACCAGTTCGTCGGCGACGGCGTGCTGGCGTTGTTCGGTATGAACGAGCAGCCGCGCGACGCCTGCCGCAACGCCATTCGGGCGGCGGCCGCGATCGCCGCATCGGTCGACGAGCTCAACGGTCTGATCGGCCACGATCTCGGCGAGCCGATCCGGTTCGGCGTCGGCATTCACGGCGGCGTCGTGATTCTCGGCGAGATCGGCTATCGCGACCACATGGTGTTCACCGCGCTCGGCGACTCCGTCAATGTCGCCGCACGGCTGCAGGACATGACCAAGGCTCTCGGCTGCGAAGCGCTGCTCAGCGACGAACTCCGTGCCACCGCCGGCCTTGCTGCCGACGCGCTGCCGACCCAACAGGTCGACATCCGCGGCCGCACCGAGCCGATGCTGGTGTGCCCGATCGCGCAGTCGCGCGAACTCGCGGCCGCGCTGGATCGCAGCGAAGCGATGCTGGCCTAAGACGCGACGACTATCACAGCGGCCCTCCGTACTTATCCGGCGCCCCCTGTGAGGTGGCTTCACGGCCGCGCCTCGACGCGGCCCGGAATCGCCAGTGCCGGGTACAGAAAACCGTATGGGCGGCGTGAACCCGCCCGAATTGCAACGCGACGAAGATGCGATGGGCAGGATCCGACATGCCGGATCCGAGTGGACTAACAACCGCGCCACGCGCGCATGAGGAGGAGTACGACCATGTTTCGCAAGCTCGCTCTCGGACTGATCGCAGCCGCTTCGCTCGGCGTCGTGGCTCTGGCGCCGACCACCGCCTCCGCCGGCGGCGGATGGGGCTGGCATCCGCACCACCATCATCACTGGCACGGCCCCGCCTTCGGCATCGGCTTCGTCGGCTATGACGGCGGCAGCTGCTACGTCACCCGCCGCGTCGCCACGCCCTACGGCTGGCGCTGGCGCACCTTCAATATCTGCGACTAAGCGATCCCCATTGCGGCTTCACGTGCGGCAATCCCGATCGCCTGCACGGTCGGGACTGCCCCATTATCCGCCGGGGTCGTCTTACTAATCAGTCGAGCTTGACCCACTGATCGACCGGCATCACTTCCGGTGTCTGCGCATAGGCGCGTGTCCACATATCGACGACCCATTCGGCGCCGGTGACGCGCTCGACCAGCACGGCGGTGTTGTGCGGCGTCTGCAGCACCAGCACATTGCCGCGATATTTCGGATCGCCGACGCTGTGATACTTGAGCAGGCCCCACTCCTGCAGCATCAGCAGCAGGCTGGTGGTGTTGCGCGTGGTGTCCCAGCAATCATAGTTGTGCTTGTCGTCGAAGTAGCGGAAGTCGGCGCGGGCGATCCGCTTGTCGGTGCCGAGCACCGGGCCGAGCCTGCGATCTAGCCACACCACGGCGGCCTGCACCGCCTTGCGTTCGGCCGCAGCCGACGCCTTGCCGGCCGCCATGATCCGGGTCAGGGCGGCACGGTCGCCGGCGCTGAAGGTGAACTCGTGGCGGCGGCGGCAGACAAAGCCGTAGCACACCGTGAACGTCGAGGCCGTCGGCGGAAAGATCGACACCGAGCTGTAGAGCTGCGCTACCTGCGAGCTGAGCTGCCCGGCGGTCGCCGGCACCAGCATCTCGCCAATGCCAATCACCACAGCCATGACGGCGACCACGCCCCGTCTGGCGCTGAAGCTCAGCTTTCCTGCCCGCATACCATTCTCAACTCTGTCGAAACCGCCCAAACGCTAGCGTGACGGACCCGCGGTGCCAATATGGGAGTGGGACGCTGCCCGATTTGCTGCACAGGCTGATGCGGGCCGCACACACCCCGGCTCGCCCGAGGACCGCCATGTCACTTGATTTGCCGATCCCTGCCTTCACGGCCCCCTATGCTCCGGACGACGCCGCGATCGCGGCCGAGTTGCTGCGCACGGTTCCACACGCGGCGGAGAGCGAGGCCCGGATCGATACGACGGCGACTGCCCTGATCGAGTCGATCCGCGCCGGCGAGCGGCTCGGCAGCGTCGAGGCGATGCTGCGTGAATATGCGCTGTCGACCAAGGAAGGCCTGGCGCTGATGGTGCTGGCCGAAGCGCTGCTGCGCATTCCGGACAGCGCGACCGCCGATGCCTTCATCGAGGACAAGCTCGGCCAAGGCGATTTCGCGCATCACCGTATCCAGTCGGACGCGCTGCTGGTCAATGCCTCGGCCTGGGCGCTCGGGCTCACGGCTCGCGTCGTTCAGGCAGGCGAGACGCCGCAGGGCACGCTGGGCGCACTCGCGAAGCGGATCGGCGCGCCGGCAATACGGGCCGCGACACGGCAGGCCATGCGTCTGATCGGCAATCACTTCGTACTCGGCGAGACGATCGAGGCCGCGCTCGGCCGCGCCAAGGCGCAGCAGAGTGACGGCATTCGCTACTCCTACGATATGCTCGGCGAAGGTGCGCGAACCCGGGACGATGCCGCGCGTTATTTCGAGTCCTATGTCCACGCGATCGCAGCGATCGGTCAGGCGGCCGGCAACGCAGCGTGGCCGGCACGGCCCGGCATCTCGGTGAAACTCTCGGCGCTGCACCCGCGCTTCGAGGCCGTGAGCCGCGAACGAGTGATGCGTGAGTTGACTCCGCGGCTGATCGAACTGGCGCAGCAGGCGAGGCGCTACGATCTCGCCTTCACGGTCGATGCCGAAGAGGCCGACCGCCTCGAACTGTCGCTTGACGTGTTCGCGGCCTGCCTGGCCGATCCGTCACTGAGCGGCTGGGACGGTTATGGCCTCGCAGTGCAAGCCTATCAGAAGCGCGCCGCGGCGGTGATCGACCATGTCGCCGAACTGGCGCAGCGCTACGACCGGCGCCTGATGCTGCGGCTGGTGAAGGGCGCCTATTGGGACACCGAGGTTAAGCGCGCGCAGGAACGCGGGCTGGACGACTATCCGGTGTTCACCCGCAAAGTGATGACCGACCTCAACTACGTACATTGTGCGCAGAAGCTGCTGGTGCTGCGACCACGGATCTTTCCACAATTCGCCAGCCACAACGCGTTGACGGTGGCCACCGTGCTCGAACTCGCCGGCACCACCCAAGACTACGAATTTCAGCGATTGCACGGCATGGGCGACGCGCTGTATGCGCGGCTGCTCGCCGATCAACCCGACATCGCGTGCCGGATCTACGCGCCCGTCGGCGGCCACCGCGACTTGCTCGCGTATCTGGTGCGGCGACTGCTGGAGAATGGCGCCAATTCGTCGTTCGTGGCACAGGCCGGCGATGACCGCGTGCCGGTCGAGAGCCTGCTGCAGCGGCCGGCCGCGATCATCGGCACGCCAGCGCAGGCGCGCAACGACCACATTCCGCTGCCGCGCGCGTTGTATCAACCGCAGCGCATCAACTCCCGCGGTGTCGAATTCGGCGACCGGGCCGCATTGCAGACGTTGCTCGACGAGACCGAAGCCGCACGGCGACCTGTGTTGGTCCAATCGCCGGCTTCTCCCGAACAAGTCACGGCGGCGGTTACTGCCGCTCTTGGTGGCTTCGTGGCGTGGAGCCGCACGCCGGCGGAGACGCGCGCAGCCGCGCTGGAACGCGCCGGCGATCTGCTGGAGCAGCGCCGCGCCACATTCATAGCCCTGCTGCAGGACGAGGGATTGAAGACGCTCGACGACTGCGTCGCGGAAGTGCGTGAGGCGATCGACTATTGCCGTTACTACGCGGCGGAGGGGCGGCGGCTGTTGGGCGACGATATCGGGCTGCCAGGCCCAACCGGCGAGAGCAACGGGTTGCGTCTGCGCGGCCGCGGCGTCTTCGTCGCGATCAGTCCGTGGAATTTTCCGCTGGCGATCTTTCTCGGGCAGATCACTGCGGCACTCATGGCCGGCAATGCCGTCGTCGCCAAACCGGCA
>NZ_JBMDXE010000022.1:0-33427 GCF_048594845.1 Rhodopseudomonas sp.
TCCGAATAGCCCCGCGCTCGATTCCACCGCGATCGAAGGCGCACGCGCCGTGCTGCCGCAGCCGAATACGGCGCGCTGGCTGCACGACGAAGTCGCCGCCGACATCGTGTTCGACAGCGACGAGGATGCGCTCGCGATCGCCGAGCGGCTACGCGCCGCGCGCGGCGACCTGCCGGTCGACGTCGTGGTGCAGCCTCTGGCCACGCGGCGCAAGAAGCTTTTTCTCGCCGATATGGATTCGACCATGATCGGCCAGGAGTGCATCGACGAGCTCGCCGACTTCGCCGGGCTGAAAGCGCACGTCGCGGCGATCACCGAGCGGGCGATGCGCGGCGAGATCGAATTCGAGCCGGCGCTGCGCGAGCGCGTCGCGCTGCTCAAGGGCCTGCCGCTGTCGGTGATCGACGAGGTGCTCGACACCCGCATCACGCTGACGCCGGGCGGCCGCACGCTGGTGCAGACGATGCGCGCTGCGGGCGCCTATACGTGCCTGGTGTCCGGCGGGTTTACCCAGTTCACCCGCGTGGTCGCCGAACGCATCGGCTTCGCCGAGCACCGCGCCAATGAACTGCTGAGTGCAGACGGCAAGCTGACCGGCCAGGTCGCCGAGCCGATCCTCGGCCGCGAAGCCAAGTTGGCGACGCTGCTGGCGCTACGCGAGGCCGACGATCTCGACGCTATCGACACGCTGGTGGTCGGCGACGGCGCCAACGATCTCGGCATGATCCAGGCCGCCGGCCTCGGCATCGCCTACCACGCCAAGCCCGCCGTCGCCGCCGCAGCCCACGGCCGCATCGACTACGGCGACCTCACTGCGCTGCTCTACGCGCAAGGCTATCGGCGCGACGAATTCGTCGGCGATTAGTTCGTCTTCCGCGCTCCGACGTAGTGTGGGCAAAGTCGCGCGGCGCCATGCCCCCGCGCAACACACGCCGCAGGCGGGCTAAAACCTCTCAGTCAATTCTCACACCTCGCCGACGACCAGCTTCGTGTCCCGCACGCGGTGCAGCGCGCAGCGCTGCTCCGCAGATGCGGGACCCCGGTTTCTTGTTTTGTTTTGGAGAAGCAGCAAAGATTGTGAGCGCTCCAACCGGGGTCCCGGCTCTGCGCAGCAGCACTGCGTGCCGCAGCGCGTCCGGGACACGCAACACAAGACGCTTGCGTCGGATGGGTTGAGCGCAGCGAAACTCATCCCTTCGATCGCTACGCCTCTTGACAAAATTCCTACACGGATTATAGTCCGCATCGTCCTGTCCGTGAGGGGCGCTTTCGCGAGGCGTCGGTCAGCGGGACAGATCGGCGGGCCGGGCAACCGGTCTGCAACGATGGCCCGGCGAAGCCGACCCTTGGGTCGGCGAAGTCGGGCGGACGCGGCGTCCTGCGCGCGTGGTTCGCACCCATGCGTCCGGGAGGCGTCGGGGACCCGTCCGGGCCTACTACGAGGCTCTGCGACTTGTTAGTTCGCTGGACGGGGGCAGGCGAAGGCGGCGAAATCCGCCGGATTCGTGGGGTTTCATTACCCCTGCCTGTCGCCGGAAGCACGGGCCCGACAGCCGAAAACCGCCGCGGTGGGCGCGCCGGAAGGCGCCTGCGCGATGGTCCGCAAAGCCATCGCGAACCTCACCACCTTTGCGCCGACCGGCGCGCCCCCACCCCCTCGCTGTGAAGCGACGGGCGCACAACTCGGGCTCGATGGAGCCGCGAGAACGACGGCGCGTGACCGGCTCAACGACAAGGCCGTCGCTGTCAACGCATGGTCAATACGCGGTTAATCGAATTCGCTCGCTTCGTGTCGGATTTACAGGAAAAGCGCACCTATACGCGTTCGCTTACCACTCGCGGAGCAGTTGCAGGCAGCCGCCATTGCCCGACACTTAACAGTTTCTCAGCATCAGCCACGCATAGTCGCGCCAAACAGAGCCCTGAACGAGTTCCAAAAATGGCAGAAGCTATTACCACGCCGGCGTTCGGCAAGATCATCTCCGTGCGCGGCTCGATGGCCCGCGCGGGCATCCTGCCCGAAAGCCGGCTGTCGCCCGCGGCGATGCGCGCCACCGTCGGCCGCTTCATCAGCATCCGCACCGCAACCTCGACCATCATCGCGATGATCACCGAAGTGTCGTGCGAGGACGTCGTCGGCGACGCTTACATCGCAAGCGCCTCGGTCGACCTGCTCGGCGAGATTCTGCCCGGTCCGGTGCGCGCGAAATTCCAGCGCGGCGTCACCACCTACCCGACGATCGGCGATGCGGTCGAACCGATCAGCAGCGAGGAGCTGCGCATCGTCTATGCGCCGAACGGCTCCGACCAGATCAATGTCGGCACGCTGCAGCAGGACCCGTCGGTGATCGCCTATGTCGATATCGAGGAGATGCTGTCGAAGCACTTCGCGGTGCTCGGCTCGACGGGCGTCGGCAAATCGACCGGCGTGTCGCTGCTGCTCAACGAGATCCTGAAATCGCGTCCGGCGCTGCGCATTTTCCTGCTCGACGTGCACAACGAATACGGCCGCTGCTTCGGCGACAAGGCGCTGGTGCTCAATCCGCGCAACCTGAAGCTGCCGTTCTGGCTGTTCAACTTCGACGAGATCGTCGATGTGCTGTTCGCCGGCCGGCCTGGTGTGCCGGAAGAACTCGACGTGCTCGCCGAAGTGATCCCGATCGCCAAGGGCCTGTACGTGCAATACACCAGCGCCGATCGCATCGGCCTGAAGCGTGTCGATCCCAAGGCGATCGGCTACACGGCCGATACACCGGTTCCGTACCGGCTGGTCGACCTGATCTCGCTGATCGACGAGCGCATGGGCAAGCTGGAGAACCGCTCGTCGCGCATCATCTATCACAAGCTGATCTCGCGCATCGAAACGGTGCGCAACGATCCGCGCTACGCCTTCATGTTCGACAACGCCAATGTCGGCGGCGACACCATGGCGGAAGTGATCAGCCATTTGTTCCGCCTGCCGGCGGGCGGCAAGCCGATGACGATCATGCAGCTCGCCGGCTTCCCGGCCGAAGTCGTCGACTCGGTCGTGTCGGTGCTGTGCCGCATGGCGTTCGATTTCGGACTGTGGAGCGACGGCGTGTCGCCGCTGCTGTTCGTCTGCGAAGAGGCGCACCGCTATGCCGCGGCCGACCGTGCGATCGGCTTCGGGCCGACCCGCAAGGCGGTGTCGCGCATCGCCAAGGAAGGCCGCAAATACGGCGTGTATCTCGGCCTGGTGACGCAACGTCCGGCCGAACTCGACGCGACCATCCTATCGCAGTGCAACACGCTGTTCGCGATGCGGCTCGCCAACGACCGCGACCAGTCGCTGCTTCGCTCTGCGGTGTCGGACGCCGCCGCCAACCTGCTGTCGTTCATTCCCTCGCTCGGCACCCGCGAAGTGCTGGCCTTTGGCGAAGGCGTGGCGCTGCCGACGCGGCTGCGTTTCAAGGAAGTGCCGCCGCAGCAATTGCCGCGCTCCGAAGCCGCGATCTCGACGGTGCCGTCGACCGCCGCGGGCCACGACATGCACTTCGTGAGCGCGGTGCTGGAACGCTGGCGCGGCGCCACCTCGCATCGCGACGTGCCGAACGATCCGGGCTTTACCGAGCGCCCGCTGGCGCGCACCGTCGATGCGCCGATGCTGCAGCCGTCGCTCGGCCTCGATCCCGACCGCTTCTCGCTGCTGAAAAAACCGCTGCGCTGACCGTTCAGAAGTCGAAGCTCGCCGACACCAGATAAGTCCGCGGCGCGCCGGGGCTGAGAATGCCGCGGCCGGTCGTGGCCCAGTAGTTGAGACCGGTGACGTTCTGGACATTGGCCCGGATGGTAACCGGCGTGCGGTCGATCCTGGTTGCGTAGCGCAGGCCGAGATCGAGCGTCGTCCAGGCCGGAATGCTCTGCGTGTTGGCCTGGTCGTAGAACTGCGATCCGGTGTGGATCACCCGCCCGGTCAAGGTCACACCACGCGCGAAGGCCGGCAGGTCGTATTCGCCGTAGAGATTGAACTGCACGGCCGGAACGCCGACCGCGGTATTGCCGTTGAGCGCGGGATTGGAGGCCTTCGTCAGGACGCCTTCGATCCAGCTCACGCCGCCAACGACACGCAGCCCCTCGAGCGGTTGGCCGAACACGTTGAGCTCGACGCCGCGATTGCGCTGCTCGCCGTTGAGCGCGAACACACGCGTGGTCGGATCGAGGAAGCCGCTCGGCTGTTTGATCTCGAACCCGGCAAGCGTGACGCCGACGACGCCGAAATCGTATTTCGCGCCCGCTTCGATCTGCTTGGACACCGTCGCGGGGAAGCTCTGGTCGAGATTGACGGCATTGATCGGCGGCGCCGTCGACGTCAGCCCCTCGATGTAGTTGGCGTAGAGTGACAGCCGCTCGATCGGCTTGATGACCAGCCCGGCGCCAGGCGAGAACGCATCGTTACGCGCATCCGACGTGACCTGCCCGGTGGTCGGGCTCAGCGTCCTGGCGTCGATGCCCTGCCAGCGACCGCCGATCGTCAGTTCGACGCGGTCGTTCAGGATCGACATCGTATCGGCGATCGCGACGCTGCGGTTGAAGCGCTGGGCCGTCACCGGCGATGTGCGCGGCAGCCCGGCATCGCTGCGCGGCGCGACATATACCGGATTGTAGAGGTTCGACGTGATGGTCGATCCGACCGGAATGTTGGTGAGGCCGGTGTCCTGCCAAAGCCCGGATGCGGCGACGCCGATCCGGTGCTTGATGGCCCCCGTCTCGAACTGGCCACGCAGCCCGACCTCGCCGGTGTCGCTATAAGTCTGGAACGGCGTCAGTTGAATCGTGCTGCGAAAGTCACCGCGCGCGTTGATGATCGACGGCAACCCGCCGAAATAAACCTGATGAAACTCGCTGTGACCGTAGGCGGCATAGACCGTCAGCTGATCAGTGAGATCGTACTCGGCGCGGACCGCGGCCGATTTGTTGTCGCTGTTGCGATATTCCCACGGCTGCTGCTGATTGATCCGCAGATCGGGCGCGCTCGGAATCGGAAAGCCCGGTAGCACCGACCGGTTGCGCAGTGGCGAGTCGAAATCGACCTTCTGATAGCCGAGGTCCAGGCCGAGCCGCAGTCGCTCGCCGCGATAATCGAGCGCGAGCGCCGTGACGCCGTATTCCTGCTTCTGGTTGTCGATCGGTGTATTGCCGGATTGATAAGCGCCGTTGAAGCGAACTCCCCACTCGCCGTTTTGCCCGTAACGCCGGCCGACATCGACCGCGTTGTAGCTCTGCCCGCTGGAGATGAACCCGGTCGTGAACCGCGTCAGCGGCACGTCGGTGGCGCGTTTGGGAATCAGGTTGATGGTGCCGCCGATCGTGCCGAACGGCGGCATGCCGCTCAGCATCGTGCTCGGGCCATGTTGGACTTCGACGCGCTCGATCGGCTCGAGCGCCGGATTGAACGAGTCGGCGACGCCATAGAGGCCGTTGAATGCAATGTCCTGAGCGAACACCGGGAAGCCGCGAATAAAAAACCCCTGGATGCCGCTGTAGGCCGGCACGTTGGTGCGCACGGACGGATCGTTGCCGAGCACATCCGTCAGCGTTCGCGCCTGCTGGTCGCGAATGGTCTTCTCGGTGAAGCTGGTCAGGCTGAACGGCGTCGACATTACATCGCGATTGCCGAGCAGACCGACGCCCGCGCCGCGCGCGACTTGCTCACCCGGAAAAGCAGCCGGCAAACTCGCCTGCAGCGCCCCGGCCGAAACAGGACGCGCCTGCACGACCGCACGATTCGGATTGGGGACCTGCCGTGTTCGGGCCGTGCGTGAGACTTGCGAGGGCTTGCGGCGCGGCTGCGCCGAGGCTTTGCGCTGGCCCCGCGTTTCGACCACGATGGCTGGAAGCGCTCGTCCGTCGGACGATGGCGAAGCAACTGGTGGTGCACCGGAGTCAGCGGGCTGCTGAGCGAAGGAGGCACTGCCGACGAGAAGAACCGAGGCGCACACCATCGACGCGGCGCCCGCCGCACGGAAATTCAGATCTCTCAACGCTTCCCCCAGATGATATCGTGTAGCGCCACCTCGCCGTTGCGAAGGCCCATTCGTTCGCCGCATAGACCACCGGCACGCGCGCGATCCAGTAGAAGGGTTCCAACCAGTTGAGGCGTACGGTCGCAGGCTGACGAAGGAGTCCGAACACGATCGTCGTCGAGCAAGCGAGCGTTGCTCGCGATTGACTGCGCCCCGGCAGTCACTAAGGTTTCGCGGCGCTATCCTTCAGCTGAGTGGAAAGTCCAATGACCACGCCTGCCGTCTCCCGCTTTCCTGTTCCCTCTCTCGCCCAGATGCCCGACGACATTCGCAGCCGGATCGAGGGCGTGCAGGAGAAGTCCGGCTTCGTGCCTAACGTGTTTCTCGCGCTGGCGGCGCGGCCGGACGAGTTCAGGGCGTTCTTCGCCTATCACGACGCGCTGATGGAGAAAGACAGCGGACTCAGCAAGGCCGAACGCGAGATGATCGTGGTCGCCACCTCTGCGGCCAATCAGTGCCAGTATTGCGTGGTCGCGCATGGCGCGATCCTGCGCATCCGCGCCAAGAATCCGCTGATCGCCGATCAGATCGCCACCAACTATCGCAAGGCCGATATCACGCCGCGGCAGAAAGCGATGCTCGACTTCGCCATGAAAGTCAGCCGCGAGGCCGAAACGGTCGGTGATAACGACTTCGATGCGCTGAAGGCGCATGGCTTCACGGATGACGACATCTGGGACATCACCGCAGTCGCGGCGTTCTTTGCGCTGTCGAACCGGATGGCCAACGTCACCGCCATGCGGCCGAACGACGAATTCTATCTGATGGGCAGGCTGCCGAAAGCGTAACGGCGCGGCTGGGAGATCGAGACGTGCTGTCCTTCTGGGACATCCTGTTGCGGCTCGGCGTCGCCACGCTGGCGGGCGCACTGATCGGGCTCAACCGCGACCTCAAGGGCAAACCGATCGGCATGCGGACGCTGTCGCTCGTCGGACTCGCCTGCGCGCTTGTGGTCGCGGTCGCCGAGCAATCGCTGGGGCAGGACCGGATCGGCGATCCGACATCGCGCGTGATCCAGGGCATCCTCACCGGCATCGGCTTTCTCGGCGCCGGCGTGATCGTGCATACCGGCAGCCGCAATCATGTCCACGGCCTGACCACCGCGGCCTGCGTCTGGCTCTCGGCCTGCATCGGCATCGCGTGTGGCTCGGGCCACTGGGTGCTCGTCAGCGTTGCGTTCGCGATCGCCTTCGTTGTGCTGATCGGCGGTCACGCCGTCGAAAGCCGGCTGCATCGCCTGCTCGGCGGCAAGCAGGACGAAAAGGCGACAATCGCGCCGGAAGACTGAATCCGAATCGCGATCATCCGCGCGGCCTCAGTCGTCCGCGGCCGGGCCGCACCATCCGGGCAGATAGATCGCATCCCGGCTCTTGGCCAGCGCCAGCGACCGCTCGACCGCCTTGTCGAAGTCGGCTTCGACCGCCTTGCGCGACAGCCGCCGGCGCAGGAAATCAGCCCACAGGAATTCGCTGAACGGCGTGGTGTCCTTGGCGTAGCCGCCGATCCGGCGCAGCTCGCCGGCCAGCGAGCGAAACGGGTCGTCCTTGAGGCCCGCCACCGTCTTCGGCAGATCCTTGTAGTGATGCCGCTCGCCCTTGGAGTCGTAGGGATAGACCCAGCGCCGGCTGTCGAGCACCACCCAGAAGGAATCGCGGTCCACCATGCTGAGATCGGCGATCACCGTGATCGCGACGTCCTTGATGCCCTCCTCGTGCAGCGCACGGGCCAGATGATGGTGATCGACCACGTAGTGTCGTTTGCCGGGGCCGAGCACAACCGGGATCATGTGCTCGGCGAGCCGCTCGCCCTCCTTCTTTTTCTTCGATGTGTGGGCGCGCCAGCGCCGGCGCTTCTCCTCGACTTCGCGCAACCCCACCGTCATCTGCGTCGGCCGTAGGGACAAGATCGGGATCGGGTGCAGCAAGGGTTCGCGCGGATTAGCCATGTGTCGGGCTCCTGATCGGCAAGGACGTAATTATGGCACGGCGGAACGTGCACGCAACGCAGCATGAGGCACGCGGGGCACAGCGGCAGCCGAACTCACTCCGTCAACTTGCGGAGTTTGCGCCGTGCCCCACATCAACTAGGATAAGTACCAAATTTTCCGATCTGCCGCCGTGAGGGGCCGGCCGCCATGAAAAACCACCGCCTCAGCATTCCCGACGACGAGCATCGCGTCCTGCAGTTCCGGCCGCGCACGTCGCCGAAGGACTCGCTCAAGGGATCGCCGGTCGGGGCTCCCCCCGTCCGGTTGCAGCAGCTCCCGCCGGATCACAACGACCTGTCCCGCTACGAGCGCGAAAGCGACGCGACCAACGACGACTTCCGCCACCGCATGATGACCAATCTGGCGGCGCTCGCCTTTACGGTGGCGCTGACCGTGATTGGATTTTGGCTCGCCACCAGCATCGCCGACATGCGCAAGACCCAGGATTGTGTGTTGATGGGTCGGCGCGATTGCGCAAACATCCCGACACCATAGGGCTGATTCCCTAAACTGGCGCGAAAGTAGGCTACCGCCGCCCCCATAGGCTGTGGCCCACGTGCCATTGAACTCAGGGCAGCGCTCCGATATACGGGCATCAACCTGTCGTCACGACTACGGCCGCGCCTCCGGCGCGCCTGCTATTTTCGGCACAATTTCAAAGGCTTAATGATGACCTCCACATTCGATCGGGTGGCTACCATCATCGCGGAAACCTGCGATATTCCGCGCGATACGATCACCCCGGAAAGCCATGCGATCGATGACCTGGGAATCGACAGCCTGGATTTCCTCGACATCGCCTTCGCGATCGACAAGGCATTCGGTATCAAACTGCCGCTCGAGAAGTGGACCCAGGAGGTCAACGACGGCAAGGCGACGACCGAGCAGTACTTCGTGCTGAAGAACCTCGCCGCGCGCATCGACGAGCTGGTCGCCGCCAAGGGCGCGTAGTGGCGCGGTCGAGAAGCCGCGCACACCATGAACCTCGAATATTTCCATCTGATCGATCGGATCGCCGACCTTCGTCTCGAGCAGCGCGGCATCACCGTCGAAGCGCGCGTGCCTGAGACGAGCACGATCTTCGAAGGCCACTTTCCTGGCTATCCGCTGATGCCGGGCGTGCTGCTGATCGAAACGATGGCGCAGAGTTCGGGCTGGCTGCTGATCGCCCTGATGCAGTTTCAGCGCATGCCGTTCCTGGCCGCCGTGAAGGAAGCCAAGATGCGCAGCTTCGTCACGCCGGGCGAGACCTTGTCGATCGACGCGACGGTGATTCACGAGGGCTCCGGCTACACCATGACCGAAGCCAAGATCAGAGCCGGCGGCAAGCTCGCCTGCAACGCGACACTCACCTTCCGCCATGTGCCCTTCCCGCACCCGGATCTACGTGGACACATGGAGACGATGGCGAGAAAGATCGGATTTCCGGAGCAGATGATCCATGGCTGAGACATCTCACAAGCAACCGGCGGAAGCCTGGATCACTGGCATCGGCCTCGCAACCTCGCTGGCCGAGGGCCTCGACGCGCATTGGGATGCGCTGGCGGAGCGCCGCGTAAACGTCGATACGACGGGCTTCGCGCCCTACGTCGTGCACCCGCTCGCGCCACTCAGCTTCGACAAGCAGATTCCCAAGAAGGGCGATCAGCGCCAGATGGAAGCCTGGCAGCGGATCGGCACCTATGCGGCCGGGCTTGCGCTCGACTCCGCCGGCATCAAGGGCAACAGCGAAATCCTGTCGCGTACCGACATGATCGTTGCGGCCGGCGGCGGCGAACGCGATTTGGCTGTCGATTCCGCTGTGCTGAATTCCGACGACTATGGCAACGCCACGCCGGGCGCACTCAACGAGCGGCTGATGAACGATCTGCGGCCGACGCTGTTTCTGGCGCAGCTCTCCAACCTGCTCGCCGGCAACATCGCGATCGTCCATGGCGTGACTGGCTCGTCCCGCACGTTCATGGGCGAGGAAGAAGCAGGCGTCGACGCGGCGCGGATCGCGTTGGCGCGCATCGCCGCCGGCCAGAGCGACATCGCGCTGATCGGCGCGGCGCAGAACGGCGAGCGAAAAGACCTGCTGATGCTCTACGAGTTCGGCGACTTCAACCTGAAGGACAACTACGCGCCAGTGTTTTCGCGCGGTTCTAAGGGCGGTTTCGCGCTCGGCTCTGGTAGCGCCTTTCTGGTGATCGAATCGCGGGCGCATGCTGAAGCGCGCGGCGCTAAGCCGTTCGCGCGGCTGAGCAACGTCGTTGCCGACATGTCGCGCCGCCGCACAGAAGGCGACGTCACCGCCTCGATGCAGCGGCTGTGGAGCAAGCTTGGTCCGATTCAGGCCGACGCGGCGATCATCACCGGTGCGACCGGCGCGGAGCTTGCGACAGCCGAGGAAGTCGCGTTCCTGCGCACGCAAAGCGGCCATCCGGTCCGTGCGACGGGCACCTCGTTCGGCCACATCATGGAGGGGCAGTTTCCGCTCGGCATCGCGCTGGCCGCGCTGTCGCTGTCGCGCGGCGCGCTGTTCGCCGCCAATGATCCGAGCGGACTGGAGATTGAAACCAGCAAGGCGCCCGACCAGATTGTTGTCGTCGGCGCCGGCCACTGGCGCGGCGAAGGCATGGCCCTGGTCGAGGCCGTCCGGTGAGTTCGATCGACCGACCGAGGGGGACGCGATGACCGTCACGCACGACAAATTCGGCAGGCCGATCGTGGTCGTCACCGGCATGGGCGTCGTGACGTCGCTCGGCGCTGGCAAGACCGACAATTGGGCCAAGCTCACCGCGGGCGAATCCGGCATCCGCACTATCACCCGATTTCCGATCGACGGGCTGAAGACCACGATGGCCGGCACCGTGGACTTCGTCCCGGTCGAGCCCTTCTCCTCCACCGTGCTCGGCGAGAAGCTCGCCGATCTCGCCACCGAGGAAGCGATCACTCAGGCCGGCATCGGCCGCAAGGGCGACTTCCCCGGCCCGCTGTTTCTCGCCGTCGCGCCAGTCGAACTCGAATGGCTGCCGCGGCAGGAACTGGCGCGCGCCACCGGCGCCAACACCGCGATCGACTACGACGCCCTGCTCCGCGTCTCCGGCGGCGGCCGCTTCACCGAGTATCACCGTCGTTTCCTGTTCGGCTCGGTCGCCGATCATCTCGCCGAAACCTTCGGTACCAAGGGGTCGCCGATCTCGCTGTCGACCGCCTGCGCCTCCGGCGCCTCCGCCATCCAGCTCGGCGTCGAGGCGATCCGCCGCGGCGAGTCCGATGCCGCGCTGTGCGTCGCGACCGACGGCTCGGTCAATGCCGAAGCGCTGATCCGCTTCTCGCTGCTGTCGGCGCTGTCGACCCAGAACGACACGCCGCAAGCAGCCTCCAAGCCGTTCGCCAAGAACCGGGACGGTTTCGTGATGGCGGAAGGCGCCGGCGCGTTGGTGCTGGAGAGCCTGGAAGCCGCTACGGCCCGCGGCGCCACGATTCTCGGCGTCGTCGCCGGCTGCGGCGAGCTCGCCGACAATTTTCACCGCACCCGCTCGAGCCCGGACGGCAAACCGATCATCGGCTGCATTAACAAGACGCTGGCCGACGCCGGCATCGGCGTCGAGCGGATCGACTACATCAACGCCCATGGCACCGGCACGCCCGAGAACGACAAGATGGAGTACCTCGGTATCTCCAGCGTGTTCGGCGACCGCGCATCGTCGATCCCGGTGTCGTCGAACAAATCGATGGTCGGCCATACCTTGTCGGCAGCCGGCGCAGTCGAGGCCATTTTTTCGCTGCTGACGCTGGAGCATCAGCGTATTCCGCCAACCATCAATTACGACGTGCCCGACCCGGCGATCCCGCTCGACGTGGTGCCGAACAAGGCGCGCGACGCCCGCGTCACCGCGGTGATGTCGAATTCGTTCGGCTTCGGCGGCCAGAACGCTTCCCTGATCCTGACGCGCGAACCCGTGTAGTCGCGCCGGCTTTTTTCGGAACACTCAAGATGCGCGCGCTCACTCTCGTTGCCGACCGCGACCTCGTGGTCGCTGATCTGCCGCCTCCCCCGCCCCCGGCGGCCGGCGAAGTGCAGGTCCGCATCGCCGCCGTCGCGCTCAACCACATCGACGTCTGGGGCTATCGCGGCATGGCCTTCGTCAAGCGCAAGCTGCCGATCGCGGTGGGCGCCGAGGCGTCGGGCACGATCGAAGCGGTCGGCGACGGCGTGACGCGCTTCAAGCCGGGCCAGAAGGTCGTGATGTATGGCGCACTGACCTGCGGGCATTGCAAGGCTTGTCAGGAAGGCCGCGACAACCTTTGTGAAAATGTCGGCGGACTGATCGGCTTCCATGTCGACGGCTTCGCGCGCGAGCTGATGAACATCGCCGAGCGCTTGGTGATTCCGGTGCCGGACAGCGTCGAACTGCGCGACGCCGCCTGTGCGCCGATCGCGTTCTCGACGGTGCAGCACATGCTGTTCGACAACGCCAAGCTGCAACCCGGCGAGACCGTGCTGGTCCACGCCGGCGGTTCGGGCATCGGCACGGTCGCGATCATGATGGCCAAGGCGATCGGCTGCACGGTGATCACCACGGTAGGAGACGATAGCAAGATCGAAGGCGTGAAGAAGCTCGGCGCCGATCACGTGATCAATTATCGCAAGGATCGTTTCGAGCACGAGTGCCGCAAGATCACCAAGAAGAAGGGCGTCGACGTCGTGTTCGAACACGTCGGTGCCGACACCTTCAATGGCTCGCTGCTCAGCCTGAAACGCGGCGGCCGGCTGGTGACCTGCGGCTCGACCTCGGGTCCGACCACGACGATCAACCTGATGCAGCTGTTCCAGCAACAGTACAAGATCTTCGGCTCGTTCGGCGCGACGATGAAGAACATCTCCGAGAGCCTCGACAAGATGGCGGCGGGCATGCTGCCGGTGATCGACACCGAAGTGCCGCTCGACGATGTCGCCGCCGCGTTGAAGCGGATGGAAAGCCGTCAGGTGTTCGGCAAGATCATCGTCCGGTTCTGATGAAACTCGCCCTCTACCGCGCCAAGCTGCGTGCACAACGCGCGGCCAAGACGGTGGTCGGCAAGGCTGCCGGCTCGGCGGCGATCGGCGCGCTGCATCTGGCGCGGAAATTCGACCCGGCAAAAACGGCGGACTTCTTCGGCGCGCTGATGCGCAAGCTCGGCCCGATGCTGCCCGAGCAACGCATCGGCCGCGCTAATCTCGTCGCAGCCTTCCCGGAAAAGTCGACGGCCGAAATCGAGGCCATTCTCGCCGGTGTCTGGGACAATCTCGGCCGGTCCGGCGCTGAATTCGCGCATCTCGATTCGGTCTGGGACTATGATCCCGATCATCCTGAGCACAGCCGGATCAAGGTGACACCGCGCTCGCTCGAGCTGTTCAAGCAGCTCCAGGACGACGGCAAGCCCGCGCTGATCTTCGCCAGCCATCTCGGCAACTGGGAGTTGCCGGCGGTCGCGGCGGTCGCCCACGGGCTCGACACCGCCGTGCTGTATCGCCGACCCAACATCGAAGCCGCCGACCGGATCGTCGAGGAGATCCGTTCGGTGAAAATGGGCCAGCTCGTCGCCGCCGGCCGGACCGCGCCGTTCAAGCTCGCGCAGGCGCTGCAGGAAGGCAAGCATGTCGGGATGCTGGTCGATCAGCATTTCTCCAACGGCGTCGACGTCACTTTCTTCGGCCAGACCTGCAAGGCGAATCCCCTGCTCGCTCGCTTGTTGCGGCAAATCGACTGCCCGCTGCATGGCGCGCGCGTGATCCGTCTCCCCGACAACAGCTTCCGTGCCGAACTGACCGAACAGATCCAGCCCGCGCGCGATGCGGAGGGCCGCATCGACATCCAGGCAACGATGCAGGCCGTAACGTCGGTGATCGAAGGCTGGGTTCGTGAGACGCCGGAGCAGTGGCTCTGGCTGCACCGCCGTTGGCGGTGAGCAACCGCTTAGTCCGCGCTTACTAGCGCCGGACTTGCTAATCTCGAAGTACGATCGTCACATAGTCCGGCGCCGCCATGGTCCGGCGCCGCCATGTCGCGCGGGAACCCGCACGGCCTTATTTGTAGCCGTGATCGTGCGATACGAGACAATTCTGTCGCTGCAAAGCAACCATTGCGGGGCATTTTTGCCGCGTTGCTCCTGATCGACCGTGCTCGGCTTGACCGGTCCCCGGATTACTTTCAGAGTGCCGCGGCAACGCTTCGCGGAATGTCGGCTAAGGATCGAGGCCCAGATGGAACTTCCAAGGCGTGCCCGTGGTGATGAGCTCCTGGTTCCCGGCAAGATGTTGGCCCTGCGGGCGCGGCTCCGCGGCCTCTCCGCCCGCCATGATCTGACGACCGTCATCGTCAACGCCTTCGATCATCGCACCCGCGTACTGCCTTTCGTGCTGGCGGACACGCGCCTCGCCCCCGGCGGCGTGCGCGCGATCGGTTCGGCGCTGGCGGATGTCGGATTTCATAAAACGCGTATCGTGCTGCAGCAGTGGAACCGGAATTTCAGCCCGCAGCAGATGCGGCTCGATGGGCGGATTCCGGACCTGTTCCTGGTCTCCAGCATGCATCTGCATTCGGCGGAGTGCGACCGGTTGATCCGCGAGGCCTGCCAGATCGAGCCGGACAAGCGGCCCTTGATCATGGTCGGTGGCCCGCGCATTCGCTACGAGCCCTGGCACGTCTTCGGTGGTGATCGCCATGCGGCCTGGTCCGCTGACGTCGCGGTGACCGGCGAGGAATACGTCTTCCTCGATCTGCTCAACGTTCTGCTGTCGATGCGCGCGGACGGCGAGTCGATGCGGTCGGTGTTTCATCGCGCGCGCGAGAGCGGAGCACTCGACGACGTACCGGGCATCGTCTACGCAAACCGCTCTTCCCGGAACGGCCCGATCGACGAACTGGTGGACACCGGCGTTCAGCGCCTGCTTGGCGACATGGATGAACTTCCGAGCCCGGTGCACGGCTTCACGATGCTGGAAGCTCCGAGCAGCGCGGCAACGCTCGCCAGTCAGGCCCTGCCGATCAATCGCGTGAAGCGGCACAGCCCGATCGCCGGCATCGTGATGACCGCCGGCTGTAAGTTTCGCTGCTCTTACTGTCCGATCCCGGCCTACAACCAGTCGCAGTTTCGCGCCAAGAGCGGCGAGCGCATCGCCGAGGAAATCGGACAGATCGCCGAGACCTTCGGGATCTATCACTTCTTCGGCGCCGACGATAATTTCTTCAACAACACCAAGCGCACGCTCGACATCGCCGGCACGCTGGCGAAGAAGGCCCGGGATGGCCGGCCGTTCTGCAAGGTGCGGATCGGCACCGAAGTCACGGTGCACGACACCGTCGGCATGCGCGATCACCTGCCGCTGATCCGCGAAGCCGGCTTCGCCGCGGTGTGGCTCGGCGTCGAGGACATGACGGCGACGCTGGTGAAGAAGGCGCAGGACAAGGACAAGACCGAGCTCGCCTTCCGTTTGCTGCGCGAGAACAACATCCTCCCGATGCCGATGATGATGCATCACGACAGCCAGCCGCTGGTGACGTGGAAGTCGAACTACGGCCTGCTCAATCAGATCCGCCTGCTGCGTAAGGCCGGCTCGATCACCACCCAGGTGATGATGCTGACGCCGGCCCCTGGTTCGAAATTTTACGAGAACGTCTTCGAGTCCGGCACCGCCTTCAGCAAGGCCGGCGACGTCACCGTCGAGCCGCATATCATGGACGGCAACTACGTCGTCGCATCGAAGCACGCGCGGCCTTGGCTGAAGCAGATCAATCTGTTGGTCGCCTATACCTATTTCTTCAACCCGATCCGCTTCCTGTCCGCGCTGGTGTTCTCGAAATCAGCGGACGTATTCTCCAGCGCCGAGACGCGGCCGGCGGAAGAGGTCAAGAACTACTCGCGGCTCAAGAAGCTGCGCCGCCGCTTCCAGCTGAAGCTGCGCGCGCATCTGATCGATGCCGGCGCGCAGATCTACGGCATGATCGGCTTGGCCCACACCTATCGGCGCACGGCAGGATGGGCCTGGCGTTTGTTCCGCAGCGACATCGAACGCCACGACCGCGCGCCCGTCAGCCCGATCCCGATGCGCGGCGTCGGCGACAAGCCGTCCGACCACGCGTTGCCAGGGACGGTCAACCTGCGGGAACTCGGAAAGGTTGCTGTCGACGGCGTACCAGCGCCTGAACTGGCGAAGACCGCCTGATAGCTGACCGCATCGCCAACAGATCAACCTCGTCATGGCCGGGCTTGTCCCGGCCATTCGCATTCTGTGGTGGCTTTTGGTTCCAGGCTCGGACGGCAGGCCCGAGGGCGTCCAGGAGGTCGAGACGCAGCGGAGAACTTCGTCGCCTTCGCTTCCACGACCTCCGCCAGTCGCCGCGCTAGAACGCGTACTCCATGCCGATCGTGACGCCTTGAAGGAGCGTCGACGACCGGCAGTTCACGCCGGTCGCACCGACAGCGGTTCGTGTCGTCGAAATCGCCTGAATTTGTGCCGGCGCCAACGCGACGCGGCCAAGCCATAGCGCTTCGTATCCGAGCTTCAGTGCGACGAGATCGCTGAGCCGATATTTCGCAGCAATGCCGCCCTGCCCGACGAAGGCCGCCGCATCCGTTATCGCCTTGGTCGGATAGATCTGCTTCTGCATGCTCACCAAGGCGGTTTGCGTCGCATGGTTGTCGAACAAGCCCGCCTTCAATACGCCCTCGACCGAAACGCGTTCGATCTCCCACAGGATCGCTCGTGCACCGATCTGGACGCCGTACAGGTTATTCGTCGTCGAGCTCGTCCAGAATGGCGGGTTGATGACCACTGAGCTGCCCGGCAGCGGAACGGCGTCCGACAGCCGGCTGGGAACGTTGAACTTCCACATCGGCTGGCCAAGGTCGGCCGGATCGAGCGTGCCTTGCAGCTGGTCGTGCAGCTGCAGCCAGCGAACGCCGGCCAGCAGTGTTACGCGCGGCGAGAGTTCGAGCCGGAGGTTAGCCTCGAGGCTGTGCAGCCGAGTCTCGTCCTGCCACACCATCGACTGGTACGCATAGTCCTGGGTCTGCCAGAAGTTGCCAGGCGCTTTCATCACCAGCCATTGCCCGGGCGTCTCCGGGCCGATGCTTCTCGACGCCTTCAGCCCGAGCACATTGAAGTAGGATAGTTCGACGCCGTAGCCCGATGGGTCACTATAACTGACAGCGATCCTCGGACCGGCCGCCAACCGCTGATGCAGCTGGTTGCTGTTCAACACCTCGACACCGGGAACGTTGGACGTATTGGGGCCGACCGGTGTCCACCAAGGCACGTCGCCCGGCACGAGCGACACCAAGGACTGGCTGCCCGCCCCTGAACGGCCGAGCATCAATGCTTCGACCGACGCAGTCCAGCGTGGTGCCAAGCGCTCTCGATGCAAATCGTCAGCCTTCGCCGTAGCAGCGGCGGAGAAGACCGCAGCCATCCCGCACACCCACAAAACGGCGCGCAAGGCGCCACTACGCGGTCTGCTGATGAATCGGATCGCCGGTCGCATGACGCGATCCTGCACCTGCCGAGACCGATTCGGGCACTCGTGCGCCTACGCAGTTTGTGTAGTATCGAGGCTCGGAACGGCTCTCTCAACCTGAGAGCGATGCGCCGCTCAGCGTCCTGTCTTCACCCGCGTCCACAGCCGGTTGATGATCCGCTGCGTCGCCGGATCGCGCGCGGTGATGACGAACAGGCGCGCCTGCATCGCCTCGTCCGGATAGATCGTCTTGTCGTTCAGGATCCGCGGATTGATGAACTCCTGGCTCGCCTTGTTGCCGTTGGCATAGGACAGGAAGTCGGAATTGCGCGCGGCGATGTCCGGGCGATAGAGGAAATTGATCAGCTCGTGCGCCTCGGCGACGTTCCGGGCATCCGCAGGGATCGCCAGATTGTCGAAGAACATCTGCGCGCCCTCTTTCGGGATCGCGTAGCCGATGTCGACGCCGTTGTTAGATTCGGCAGCGCGGGTCTGCGCCTGTTTGATATCGCCGGACCAGCCGACCACGAGGCAGATCTCGCCGGTCGCCAGCGCGTTGAGATATTCGGACGAGTGGAATTTACGCACCGAGGATCGCACCTGCGCGACGACCTCGGCGGCTTTTTCGAGATCGGCCTGCTTCGTCGAGTTTGGATCGAGCCCGAGATAGGTCAGCGCCGCCGGCAGGATGTCGTCCGCCGAGTCCAGCATCTGCACGCCGCAGTCCTTGAACTTCGCGAGGTTCTCCGGCTTGAACACCAGGCTCCAGCTATCGATCGTCGCGTTCTCGCCGAGAACTTTCTTCACCGCCGCGACGTTGTAACCGATGCCGGTGGTGCCCCACATGTAGTTGGCAGCGTATTGATTGCCGGGATCGTAGAGCGCCAATTTCTTGGTCACCACATCCCAGGCGTTCTTCATGTTCGGCAGCTTGGCCTGGTCGAGCTTCTGAAACACCTTGGCGCCGATCTGGCGCTGCAGAAAGTAGGCGGTTGGGACGACGACGTCGTACCCCGACTTGCCGGCCAGCAATTTGGTTTCGAGCGTCTCGTTGCCGTCGAAGGTGTCGTACACCACCTTGATGCCGGTCTCGCGGGTGAACTCCTCGAGCACGCCGGGCGCGACGTAGTTCGACCAGTTGTAGAAATTGACGGTGCGGTCCTGAGCCAGCGCGGGCGACGCGCCTCCCACAATGAGGGCAGCGGCCGCGCTCACCATCTGCAGCGGCCGGAAGAGGGATTTACGCATTGTCGAAGCCCTACCGCCCGTGCACCGCGTCCGACAGACGCTCCAGGGCGGTATCCAGCGTCTGGTCTTTTTTGGCGAAACAGAACCGCACCACAGAAGTGACGGGCTCCTCCTCATAGAACGCCGACACCGGAATTGCCGCGACCTTGTAGTCGTTGACGATCCGCTTGCAGAATGCCTCGTCGGTTTCGTTGAGACCGAGCGGCGCGAGGTCGACGGTGAGGAAGTATGTGCCCTGCGAGCGGATCACCGGGAATCCGATACGGGCAAGGCCCTCCGCCAGCCGATCCCGGCTGCGCGCCAGATCCTTGCGCATTTGCAGGAAGTAATCGTCGCTCTTGCCGAGGCCGTAGGCAACTGCGACCTGCAGGTTCGGCGCCGTCGTGAAGGCGAGAAACTGATGCACTTTGGCCGCGACGCGCAGCAGCGGCGGCGCGGCGCAGACGAAGCCAATCTTCCAGCCGGTGAGCGAGAAGATCTTGCCGGCCGATCCGATCTTGATGGTGCGGTCGCGCATCCCTTCGATCGAGATCAGGGGGATATGGCTGAGGCCGTCGAACGTGACGTGCTCCCAGACTTCGTCGCAGATCGCCACCGCGTCGAACTCCTGGCAGAAGCGCGCGAGCAGTTCGAGATCCTCGCGGGGATACACTACCGCGGCGGGATTGAGCGGATTGTTGAAGACGATCGCCTTGGTCTTGGGGCTGAAGACCTCGCGCAGCGCCTCTTCGTTGATCCGCCAGTGCGGCGGCTCGAGGCGGATCAATTTCGGAATGCCGCCGGCCTGCCGGATGATCGGCAGATAGGAATCGTAAACCGGCTGAAAGACGATTACCTCGTCGCCGGGCGACACCACCGAGAGGATCGCGCTGGCGAGCGCTTCGGTCGCCCCCGACGTCACCATCACTTCGGTCATCGGATCGAGCGTGACGCCGTGCCAATGCGCGTAGTGCGTCGAGATCGCCTGCCGCAACTCGGGAATGCCCATCATCGATGGGTACTGATTGTAGCCGTTCAGCACCGCGTCGGCAGCGGCGCGGCGGATGTCCTCCGGTCCCGGATCGTCCGGAAACCCCTGCCCCAGATTGATGGCGTTGTTGTCGCGGGCGAGCTGCGACATCGCCTCGAACACGGTGACGGGCAGATCGGCAAAAACCCTGTTCATCGCGCCGTCAGTGGCCCGGCGCTGTGGGCAGGCCCGCCGCTTTCCAGCCGAGAATCCCGCCGGCCAGATGCTTGTTGTAGGCGAGGCCCGAGGCCTGCGCCGCCTGGGAGGCAGCAACCGAACGCTTGCCGGAGCGGCAGGCGAATACGACTTCCTTACCGGCCGGATCGGGTATCAGTTTCGGATCGAAGGTCAACAGCGGAACCACCACGGCGTCGGGATAGGCTTCGGCCGCCACTTCGTTCGGTTCGCGCACATCCACCAGCAGATAGCGCCCTTCGGCGATGCCCTTGGAGACCTCCTGCGGCGTCAAATCCTCAACCTGGCCAACCACTCTCTGTTCTCCCGCGATCGCACTGTCCGGACCCAATAGCGCAACAACGCGAACCAAGCCCGGCCATTGCGCCGCCAAGGTCGCGCCAAGTGCGAGGAAAATCAAGCGTCGGGAAAGAGTTGCGGTCATCTTTGCTGCATAGCGCCTGCCCGCTCGAAATGCATCGCCCCTTTGGTCGCAGGCAGGCTCCGTGCAGCCTGATCAGATCGTCACTTGGGTCCCCACTTCGACCACGCGCCCGGTCGGAATGTGGAAATAGTCCGTCGCGTCGTTGGCGGAGCGGCTGAGCGCGATGAACAGCTTGTTCTGCCAGCGCGGCATCCCGGATTGCGCAGCGGGTTTCAGCGCCCGGCGCGAGACGAAGAACGAGGTCGTCATGATGTCGAACGCCCAGCCGAGCTTGCGCGCGAGCACCAGCGCCTTGGGCACGTTGGGGGCCTCCATGAAGCCGAACCGCAGCCGCACCTTGCTGAATTTCTCGCTGACCTTCTCCAGCTGCACGCGTTCGGACGATGGCACCCGCGGGGTATGGGGGGTCTCGATCGTGAGGATGACGTTGTGCTCGTGCAGCACCTTGTTGTGCTTGAGATTATGCAGCAGTGCCGTCGGCACGTAGTCCGGATCTGAGGTCAGAAACACGGCGGTGCCCTTGACGACATGCGGCGGATGCCGCTCGAGGCTGTCGATCAAATCGCGAAACGGCACTTCGGAGCGTCGTGTCTTGATCATCAGCATCGCGACGCCCTTGCGCCAGGTCCAGATCACCACCGCCATCGACAGGCCGAACAGTAGCGGCACCCAGGCGCCGTCGAACAGCTTCAGCAGGTTGGCGCTGAAGAACATCGCATCGACCGCCACGAAGGGCAGGATCAGCAACGCCGCGGCCGCCGGCCGCCAGCCCCACAGCTTCCAGACCACCACGAAGCCCATGATGCCGTCGGCCACCATCGTGGTCGACACCGCAATGCCGTAGGCCGAAGCCAACCGGCTCGAGCTCTGAAACGCCAGGACCAGGATCAGCACGCCGATCAGCAGCAATGCGTTGACCCGCGGCAAGTAGATTTGGCCCGCATGCGTCTCGGAGGTGTAGCGCACTTCGAAGCGCGGCAGCAGGCCGAGTTGCACCGCCTGGCTGATCAGCGAATATGCGCCAGTGATCACCGCCTGACTGGCGATCACGGTCGCCGCGGTCGCCATTCCGACCAGGGGCAGAACGAAGCTGTCGGGCACCATCCGGTAGAAGGGATTCTCCAGCGCCGCAGGGTTCGACAGCACCAGCGCGCCCTGGCCGAAATAGTTCAACAGCAGCGCCGGCAGCACGAAGCCCAGCCAGCCCACCTGGATCGGCCGCCGACCGAAATGTCCGAGATCAGCATACAGCGCCTCGCCGCCAGTCACGGCGAGGAAAACGGCGCCGAGCGTCACCAGGCCGATGGTGCCGTGGGTCAGCAGGAAATGCCCCGCGTACCAGGGATTGATCGCGGCGAGCACGGACGGGTCGTCGTTGATGTGGGCAAGACCCATCGCGGCAAGGATGCCGAACCAGACGAACATGACCGGCCCGAACGCCCGCGCCACCTTGGCGGTGCCGCTGCTCTGCACACCAAACAAAATGACAAGGATCAGGAGCGTGAGCGGAACGACGTAGTGATCGAGCGCGGGCGCCGCGCTCTTCAGGCCATCGCCCGCGGCAAGCACCGAGATCGCCGGGGTGATCATCGAGTCGCCGAGGAACATCTACGCACCGATCACGCCCAGCGTCAGCCACAGCCCGCTGCGCCGCCGCAGCGCGCGCTGCCCGAGGGCCATCAGCGACAGCGTGCCGCCCTCCCCGTTATTGTCGGCGCGCAGCAGCAACAGAACGTACTTCGCCGTCACGACGATCAGCAGCGCCCATAAAATCAAGGAGAGTACACCGAGAACCATGACCCGGGTGGCGGGTTCGCCGCCGGCCGCACCGGCAACCGCCTCGCGGAATGCGTAGAGGGGCGACGTGCCGATGTCGCCGAACACCACGCCCATGCCGCCCACTGTCAGCGTCCAGAATCCGGCCGCCGCGGGAGCTTCTGGCGTCTGCTTCGATGCCTCAGTGAGGGCCATGATCGCCGTAGAACGCTCGACTACCCGATTTGATCCAGGCCGGGGCTGTCGTGCAACTCATCCGAAAGTGTGCGGTCGGCAGCCGGATGCCGTCAAAACCGTGGACGGCTGCGAGCAGCGCTGCTTGCGTTTGAAGGCCGGTTCGGGGCGGCTACGGCTTGAGGCCCGGCGGGAGCGTCGGGCTTTCGCGCATCAGCGTGATGGTCACGCGGCGGTTGGCGGCGATCGACGGGTCTTCGGGAAACAGCGGCTGCGTGTCGGCCCGACCGGTCACCGCATAGATGTGAGAGGTCGGTACGCCCTCCCGTTCGAGGATCTGACGCACCGCGTTCGCCCGGTCAGCGGACAGATCGAAGCCGTTGTAGTCGCTCCGTTGCGGCATCAGGCCAGCGGAGGTGTGCCCCGAGATGGTGATCCGCAGCGGCGTGGCACGCAGCGGGCCCGCGAGTCGCTGCAACAACCGCCGGGTGCGTTCGAACGGCGCCTTGGAGCCGTCGGCGAACATCGCGCGGCCGTCCTGATCCATGATCTCGAGGTTCAGGCCCTGCTTGGTCTCCTCGAACATCACGTTCTTGGACAGCTCGGTGATCTCCGGCATGTCCTGCAGGGCTTGGCGCAGCGACGCCGAGGCGAGCGCGAATTCCCGCTCTTCCTTGGTGTGGACGCCCTCGTCCTTGCTGGCTTCGCCGGGCGCCGGCTTGCTGGTCGACAGCTCCGGATTGACGTGTTCGGTGTTCTTGACCTTGCCGCGGGTCGGCAGACCGTCGTTCTCGATGATGCCGGAATAGCGCGCGTCGGACTGGACGCCGAACGCCTCGCGCATCGATCCGGCCACGACCTTGAGCTTGTCCTTGTCCTGGGTGGAAAACGCCGTCAGCATCACGAAGAACGCGAGCAGCAGCGCCATCAGATCGGCGAAGGTCACGAACCAGCCGTGACCGCCGTGTGCCTCCTCCCGTTTTTTCTTGGCCATGGCTCGCTTTCCGGGCTGCGGTCACTCCGCCTAGGCGGGAACGCCCTCGTCCTCGGCGTGGCGATGCTTTTCCGGCAGGTAGGCGAGCAGCATTTCCCGGACCAGCGTCGGGCTCTTGGAGTCGCGGATCATCAGGATGCCATCGATAATCAGCGTGCGGTTGGTCTCCTCGTCCACCAGCTTGGTATGCAGCTTGTCGGCGATCGGCAGACAGATCAGGTTCGCCACCACGGCGCCATACAGCGTCGCAAGTAGCGCGGTTGCCATGAACGGGCCTAGCTTGGACGGGTCTTGCATGTTGGAGAACATCTGCACCATACCCAGCAGCGTGCCGATCATGCCGAACGCGGGCGCGCAGTCGCCGATCGCTCGGTAGATCTTGGAGCCTTCATTGAGGTGCAGCAGGAAGTTGTCGCGGTCGCGTTCGAGATTGTCACGGATGAATTCGATGTCGTAACCGTCCGCCACATAGCGGATGCCCTTGGCCAGAAAGGGATCATCGGCCTCGACTTTTTCCAGACCAACCGGACCGGACTTGCGGGCGATCTCGGCGATGCGAGCGAGTTCGTCGACGAGGTCGCGTGCAGAGAGATTGCTGAGCGTGAAGGCGAATTTGGCGCCGAGCGGAAGGCCGTGGAGCATCGCCGAAAGCGGGAAGCGGATCAGAGTCGCAGCAAAGGATCCGCCGAAGATCACGATCACCGCGTGGATGTCGTAAAACATCCCGAAGCTGCCGCCCATCAGGATGAGCGAAGACACGACAACGGCGCCCGCTAGCAGGCCGAGAAGTGTGGCGATATCCATCTTGTACTCCGACACGCGCACATGCGCGCCAGTCCGGGCTGGCGGCGGCCCAGCACATTCTGCGCTGCGCGGGTTCACCGTAAGCAGCCGCCATTAAAGACCCGTAAAGGTTAAACGGGGCGGCTCGGCGTGCAGCAACAAACCACGCCGCAAACACTGGCGGAGCGCGGAATCAACCACTCGCTAACTATGTCGGATCGGTCGTGCCGTGGTGATCCGGTGATCACCAATCGATCAGTTCAGCCGAGTCGGCCGTTCGTCCTGAGAGGCCTGCTCAGGCACCACCAGGGTCGGCTTCTTGGCCCCTGATTGAGCCGGCTGCGGCGCCTGCGCGGCCGCGGCAACACGCTGGTGATCGCGATAGGACCGCCAGCCAAGCGGCAGGCTGAGCAGATACAGCACCGAGCCCGCCGACAGCATGTGCCACGGGTAGCCAATCAGCAGCGCGATGAACAACACCACCGAGACGAATACCGGCAACACCATTTCGGGCGCGACTCGCAGCCGGACCGCCTTGCCGGAGAACACCGGCAAACGCGAGACCATCAGGAAGGCGATCAGCAACGTGTACAGCGCAATCAGGACTGCCGGCGGCGTGGGAGCGCCGAGGAAGCCCATATAGACCGGCAGCAGCACAGTGATCGCGCCGGCCGGCGCCGGCACGCCGGTGAAGAAATTCGCCGCAAAGGCCGGCTTGTTCGGGTCGTCCATCGTCGCGTTGAAGCGCGCCAGGCGCAGGCCGCCGCTGATCGCGAAGATCATCGCGGCGATCCAGCCGACATTACTTAGGAAGTGAAGCTGCCAGAAATACAGGATCAGGCCCGGCGCGACGCCGAAATTGACGAAATCCGCGAGGCTGTCGAGCTCGGCCCCGAATTTCGACTGCCCCTTGATCATCCGGGCGACGCGGCCATCGATGCCGTCGAGCACCGCCGCAAAGACGATGGCGGCGACGGCGAGTTCCATCCGGCCTTCCACGGCGAGCCGGATCGCAGTCAGGCCGGCGCAGATTGCCAGCAGAGTGATGACGTTGGGCACCAGCAGCCGCACCGGAATCGGGCCGAAGCGACGCCGCGGCGTCTCGGGTGGGGTCTGGTCGTAGTGCATCTGCATCGCCTCACTTGCGCAGCCCGCAGGCTGCGCCGCCATCATGGCAGGCTTTGGGCCGTGCCTCCAGGCGGCTTCAGTCGGCCCGGAAGGTGCGGCCGCCGTCGCCGAGTCTGATGTCCGCCAGCACGGTCTCGCCGGCGATCGCGGTCTGCCCCTCGGACACTAGCGGCTTGGTGCCTTCCGGCAGGTAAACGTCCAAACGCGAGCCAAACCGGATCAGACCGAAGCGCTCGCCCACCGCCAGCGGCTGGCCTTCGCGGACGAACGCGACGATCCGGCGCGCCACCAGGCCGGCAATCTGGACCACGCCGATCTGCCCGGCCGGTGTCGAGATCACCAGCGAGTTGCGCTCGTTGTCCTCGCTGGCCTTGTCGAGCTCGGCATTGATGAACTTGCCCGGCGAATAGATGATGCGCTCGACCCGGCCGGCGACCGGGCGGCGGTTCACATGGCAGTTGAACACGCTCATGAAGATCGAGACCCGCGGCAGCGGCTTGTCGCCGAGCCCGAGCGCCGGCGGCGGAATGATCTGCACCACCATCGACACCCGGCCGTCGGCCGGCGCCACCACCAGCCCTTCCCGCACCGGGGTGACGCGCACCGGATCGCGGAAGAACAGCGCGCACCAGATCGTCAGCACCACGCCGATCCAGCCGAGCGGAGCCCAGATCAGGAACAGCACGAGCGTCGCCAGCGCGAACGCGGCAATGAACGGATAGCCCTCCCGATGGACCGGCGGGATCTGGGCGCGGACGGAATTGACGATGGACATGGAAGGTCCCCTAGCTTCGAAGACGGGCCGGATGCTGCGACACGATTACTCCGCCGCCGCCGAACTTGCCAGATCGTCGTCGAGCGCCGTTGGTCGCGCCTGCGACTCCTCGTCGCCGATCATCGCCAGCCGCTCGCGTGCCTCCTCGGCCTCGCGCTGCCGATTCCACATGCTGGCGTAAAGCCCGCCATGCTCGAGGAGCTGAGCGTGGCTGCCGCGCTCGGCGATCCGGCCCTGATCGATCACGATGATCTCGTCGGCTCCGACGATAGTCGAAAGCCGGTGTGCGATCACGAGAGAGGTCCGATTCTTCGACACGCGCTCCAGCGCGCCCTGGATCTCGTGCTCGGTGTGACTGTCGAGAGCCGAAGTCGCTTCATCCAGCACAAGGATCGGCGGCGACTTGAGAACGGTTCGCGCAATCGCGACGCGCTGCTTCTCACCACCCGACAGCTTCAACCCGCGCTCGCCGACCTCCGTCTCGTAGCCCTTCGGCGAGGCCTTGATGAAGGCATCGATCTGCGCGGTGCGGGCGGCCTCCTCCACTTCAGCATCGGTCGCGTCCCAACGGCCATAGCGGATGTTGTAGCGGATGGTGTCGTTGAACAGCACCGTGTCCTGCGGCACCATGCCGATCGCCGAGCGCAACGAAGTCTGCGTCACGTCTCGGATGTCCTGGCCGTCGATTCGGATCGCGCCGGCGGACACATCATACAGCCGGAACAGCAACCGGGAGATCGTTGATTTGCCGGCGCCGGACGGGCCGACGATCGCCACCGTCTGGCCAGCCGGCACTTCAAAGCTCAGACCCTTGAGGATCGGACGGGACGGATCGTAGGCGAAACGGACATCGTCGAACTGCACGGTGCCGTTGGTGACGAGCAGCGGCGTGGCGCCGGGCTTGTCCTTGACCTCGGGATTGCGCGACAGCACCGCGAACATCTTCTCGATGTCGATGATCGCCTGCTTGATCTCGCGATACACCATGCCCATGAAATTCAGCGGCTGGTACAGCTGAATCATCATCGCATTGATCATCACGAAATCGCCGACCGTATTGGTTCCGTTGCGCACGCCGACGGCGCACATCAGCATGGTCGCGGTCAGGCCGAAGGTGAAGATCACCGCCTGCCCGGCATTGAGCACGGCCAGCGACGTGTAGGTCGAGACGCTGGCGTCCTCATAACGCTGCATCGACTTGTCGTAGCGCTGCGCCTCGCGCTCCTCGGCGCCGAAATACTTCACCGTCTCGTAGTTGAGCAGCGAGTCGATCGCCTTCTGATTGGCGTCACTATCGGAATCATTCATGCGGCGGCGGATGCCGATCCGCCACTCGGTCGCCTTGTAGGTGTAGAGCATGTAGAACACGACGGTGACCATCACCGCCGCGACGTAGCGCCAGTCGAACTGCCAGAGCAGCACCGCCATCACCAGCGACAGCTCGATGATCGTCGGCACCAATTGCAGGATCACCATGCGGACGATGACTTCAATGCCGAGCCGGCCACGCTCCAGCACGCGCGTGAGACCGCCGGTCTTGCGCTCGAGGTGAAAGCGCAGCGACAATTCGTGCATGTGGACGAAGGTGCGATAGGCGAGCTTACGGACCGCGTGCATCGCGACCTGTGCGAACATGCCGTCGCGCCACTGCGTCAGCACCGCCATCAGCACCCGCGTCAGGCCGTAGCTGAGCGTCAGCGCCAGCGGCGATGCCAGCAGCCACAGCGTCCAGTTCGAACTCTCCACCGGCGCCGTATCCGCGCCGGTCAGTGCATCCGTCGCCCATTTGAACGTGAACGGCACGATCAGCGTCGCCGCCTTGGCGACGAGCAGCAGCACCACTGACCAGACCACCCGCATCTTCAGATCGGCCCGGTCACCCGGCCAGATATACGGCCACAAGTGCACCAGGGTCGCGCCGAGCGTCGCCTTCTGGGCGGCTGCATCCTCCGGAGTTGCGACCGAAGGACCGCTCCGCGAATGGGAATGTGGGTGAGCCATCAATGCTGCCTGAAAAGGTCCGGGGCCACGCAAGCGGCGGCGGACGGGAAATGCGTCGGATGCGCTGTCATATAGTGTTTCGCCGCCCGCGTGCACCCTGACGGAGCATTTGTTCGTGTCATAACAGGCTGTTGCGCTGCGCAACCCGGTCTTTGTCTTGACGCTGTGATCTCGCGGTGCCACATCGCCCACCATGAGCGAGATCAAGACAGTCTGCGTCTATTGCGGCTCCGGCCCCGGCACCAATCCGCTTTTCATGGAGGCCGCGCAGGCTTTCGGCAAGGAACTGGCCGAGGCCGGCATCCGGCTGGTGTATGGCGGCGGCGCGGTCGGCCTGATGGGCGCGGTCGCCAATGCGGTGCTCGATCACGGCGGCGCAGTCACCGGAATCATCCCCGGGTTCTTACGAACCAAGGAGATTGCCCTCGCCCGCGTCCAGGACCTGATCGTCACCGAGGACATGCACGAGCGCAAGCGGCTGATGTTCGAGCACTCCGACGCCTTCGTGGCGCTACCGGGCGGCATCGGCACGCTCGAAGAACTGGTCGAGCAGATGACATGGCAGCAACTTGGACGCCATCAGAAGCCGATCCTCATCGCCAACATCGACGGGTTCTGGGATCCATTTGTGGCATTGATCGACCACATGCGTGCCGCCGCCTTCATCCGGCCCCAGCTCGCGATCGAAGTGTTGAAGGCCGACCGCGTCGCGGACATCCTGCCGAAGCTTCGCGAGGCGGCAGCAGAAGCTGACGTAAAAGGCATGCCGCCCGAGATTGCCGAACGGCTGTAGCGCAGCCGCGAAGTCGCGGCTCCCAAAGGGCAAACTGCGCCTATGGGAGTCCGACTACAACTCGGCCGACCATCGCGGCTGCACGCGAGCCGATATATTCGCACTTCGAGATAAGAGTAAGACCTATGGGAACATCCCGAGTTGGCGAGACTCGGGCAGACGCCTAGCCTTCGCGCCGCAACACGTTCCGGCCCGAAGCAGATCATGACCAAAATCCAGAAGAATTTCGTCCGTCGTCTCGGACTCACGGCAGCCATCTTCAGCGCCGTTCTCGCCGCTGGCGCAACATTCTGGATCGCACAGACCAACGACGTCGCGGCGAAGGATGGCGATCCGGTCGACCCGGCTTTGATCGCGCGCGGCGAATACATCGCGCGGCTCGGCGACTGCGTCGCCTGCCACAGCGCCGAGGGCGGCGCGACGATGGCTGGCGGACGCAAACTCGAAACTCCGTTCGGCAACGTCTGGTCGACCAACATCACGCCGGATGCGAAGACCGGCCTTGGTGCCTGGTCGTTCGCAGCTTTCGACCGCGCGATGCGCACGGGGGTCTCGGCCGACGGCCACAATCTCTATCCGGCGATGCCTTATCCGTCCTACGCCAAGATGACCGAGCCGGACATGCAGGCGTTGTGGGCCTATCTGCAGCACGGCCTTGCGCCAGTGGACCAAGCGAACCGGCCGGCCGAGATGCGCTTCCCGTTCAGCCTGCGCTTCGGCCTGTCGCTGTGGAATGCGGTCTTCCTCGACGCCTCGCCGTTCAAGCCCGATCCGGCCCAGAATGCCGTGTGGAATCGCGGCGCCTATCTGGTGGAAGGCCTCGGCCATTGCGGTGCTTGCCATACGCCGCGCGGCGTCGCCTTCCAGGAGAAGGCGATGAGCGAAGCGGGACCGAACGGACAACTCTATCTCGCCGGCGCGCGTGTCGAGCACTGGAATGCGCTGAACCTCCGCGGCCTGTGGACCGTGCCCGATACGGTCGCGATGCTGAAGACCGGGCAGAACCGGTTCGCCACCGCAGCGGGCGGCATGACCGACGTCATCCTGCATTCGACGCAGCACTTCACCGACGAGGACCTCACCGCAATCGCCACCTATCTGAAGGCGCTGCCGTCTGATCGCCCCGCCGTCGCACCGCCGGTCGCCTCGCACGAGCCGCCGGCGAATACGTTCACCACTCGGGGCGGACTCGGCTACACGCAGTTCTGCAACGATTGCCATCGGGCGGACGGGGCGGGCGTGAAGGGCGTCTTCCCGCCGCTCGCAGGCAATCCCACCGTCACCGCCACCGATCCATCGACGCTGGTGCACATTGCCCTCACCGGCTGGAAGACCGCAGCCACGACGACGCATCCGCGGGTGTGGACGATGCCGGCCTTCGCACGGCTCAGCGACCAGGAAATCGCCGACATCGTCAGCTTCGTCCGAGAAAGCTGGGGCCAGGGCGTCGGTCCGGTCAGCGCTGCTTATGTCGCGGCTGCGCGCAGAGCGCTGGGACCGACGATCGACAACTCCCCGTTCGAGACGCCGCGCCTCGCCGATCTGCTGGCGCAGCCGAATGCCGAGCAACTGGTGCGCGGCATGCGGCTGAACACCGAGACACGCACCCTGCTGCCGAACCATGTCGGCGATGACCTCAACTGTACGTCTTGCCATCTCAACGCCGGCACCGTCGCCGACGGCAGTCCCTATGTCGGCGTCTCGGCCTTCTTCCCGAGCTACGCGCCACGCGCCGGCCGCGTGATCACGCTGGAAGATCGCATCAATGGCTGCTTCCTGCGTTCGATGAACGGCAAGCCGTTGCCGGTCGACGGCGACGACATGAAAGCCATGGTGGCGTATTTCGACTGGATGAAGGGCGCCACCAAGCCGGAGGATAAGGTCGCGGGCCGCGGCGTCGGCAAGGTCGATACTTCACTGAAGCCCGATCCCGTGCACGGTAAGGAGATCTACGCCAAGCAATGTGCGGTCTGCCACGGTGCCGACGGCGAAGGCCTGAAGGACAACGCCGGCCGGCTCGTCTATCCGCCGCTGTGGGGCGCGCGCTCCTTCAATATCGGCGCCGGCATGGCACGGACCTATACGGCGGCTGCTTTCGTCAAGCGCAACATGCCGATCGGCACCCACGACAAATTCCCGCTCGGCCAGGGCGGCGCCTTGACCGACCAGGAAGCGATCGATGTCGCCGATTACTTCTCGCACATGGACCGCCCGGACTTCGCCGGCAAGGTGAAGGACTGGCCGAAGGACCCGAAGCCGAAGGACGCACGTTATTAAGGCGTGATGCGAAGTCGGCGCCGAACGCTCAGACGCGAACAGCGAAACAGGGATGGCGCACTCCTCGTCCCTGTCTCGCAATCTTATCAGATCAACGCTTCGATCAGACGCGGGCCGCGCTGATTCATCGCCGAACTGTACTGGGCCGCAAACTCCTCCGCGGTCGTTGCACGACTGGCTTCGACGCCGAGGCCTTCAGCGATCTTCACCCAATTCATTTCCGGATTGTGCAAATCGAGCATCGCCAGCGCATTGGAGCCGGCCCCGGACGCGCCGACCCGCTGCAGTTCGATATTGAGGATCGCGTAGGAGCGATTGGCGTAAATCACGACGGTGACGTCGAGCTTCTCGCGCGCCATCGTCCATAGCGCCTGCATGGTGTAGGCGGCGCCGCCGTCGCCGTGCGGGCAGACGACTTTGCGGTCCGGCGCAGCGAGCGCGGCGCCGATCGCTAGCGGCAGCCCCTGCCCGATCGATCCACCGGTCAGCGGCAGATGCGTATGCGGCCGCGCCCGCGGCAGGATCATCTGCAGCGGCAGACCGGATGTATTCGCTTCCTCGGCGTAGATCGCATGGTCGGGCGTGAGATGCGCGATCGCCTGGGCGACGCCGAGCGAGTTGAGCTTGCCTTTGGGCAGTTCCGGCAACGCGAGCACCGTGCGTGCAGCCGGCTCGGCCGGTGCATCGAGCGCGTCGGCGAGATCCTTAAGCGCCTGCGCGCCATCCTGATGCGGCTGCGCCAGATAATCGAACTGACAGCCCTCCGGCGCGCCCCAGCTCGGCTTGCCCGGATAGGCGAAGAACGACACCGGCGGCTTGGCGCCGACCAGGATCAGTTGCTCGACGTCCTTCAGGAACGCGGTGATCTGCTCGGAGAAGTACGGAATCCGCTCGAGCGGCACGCGGCCGGCGCCGAGTTCGGTCTGCGGCGCGAAGGTGTCACACAGCAGCCGCGCTTTGCACTTCGCTTGAATTCGTCCCGCGGCTTCCAGCCCCTCGCCCAGCAGCGCGCCGCCGCGCAGCAGCAGCGCCGACTTCTTGCCGTTCGACAACAGCCGCGCGATGTCGTCCACCGTATCGGCATCGACCCGCGCCGGCTTGATATCAGGCAGCGGCGGCGCGGCCCGCGCGGCTGGATTCCAAGCGACGTCCGCCGGCATGATGAGCGTCGCGATCCCGCCCGGCGCGCTGCGTGCCGCCCGAACCGCGAGCGCCACATCACTTGCGACAGCGCCTGCGCTCTTCGATTCATGGATCCAGTTCGACACCGGGCTCGCGAAGCCGACGATGTCCGAGGTCAGCGGCGCGTCGTATTGCAGATGATGGGTGGCGTGATCGCCGACGACATTAACGATCGGCGTCGCGGCGCGCTTGGCGTTGTGCAGATTGGCGAGTCCGTTGGCGAGGCCGGGGCCCAGATGCAGCAGCGTCACCGCCGGCTTGCCGGCGATCCGTCCATAGCCGTCGGCCGCGCCGGTGACCACGCCTTCGAACAGACAAAGCACCGGCCGCAACCCGACCACCGAGTCGAGCGCGGCAACAAAATGCATCTCGGAGGTGCCGGGATTGGCGAAACAGATTTCGACGCCGCAGTTCACCAGCGTCTGCACGACCGACTGCGCGCCATTCAGGGTGTTGCTCACTGGCCCGTCTCCGTCCCGATTTCATTGATTGTGATGCGCATGGTGGCAGGCCACATGCGCGATGACAACCGGATCGGGCGTCATTGCGAGGAGCCGAAGGCGACGAAGCAATCCAGCTCCGGGCACGGGGCTGGATTGCTTCGCCTTCGGCTCGCAATGACGCAGATAGGCTTTGGCAGAACTACATCGGCGCGTTGCTCTTGATCAGCTTGTAGACGACCGAGTCCATCAGTGCCTCGAACGACGCGTCGATGATGTTCGGCGACACGCCGATGGTGGTCCAGCGCTCGCCGAGTTCGTCCTCGCTCTCGATCAGCACCCGAGTGACGGCCTCGGTACCGCCATTGAGGATACGGACCCGGTAGTCGACAAGCTTCAGGCCTTCGATGTACTTCTGATACTTGCCGAGGTCCTTGCGCAGGGCGACGTCGAGCGCGTTGACGGGGCCGTTGCCTTCCGCGGCCGAAATCAACGTCTCGCCGTCGACCACGACCTTGACCACCGCCATCGCCACCGTGACGCGCTTGCCGTGCGAATTGTAGCGCTGCTCGACATTCACGTCGAACTGCTCGACATGGAAGAACTCCGGCACCTTGCCGAGGACGCCGCGCGCCAGCAGATCGAACGAGGCGTTGGCGGACTCGTACGCATAGCCGGCGGCTTCGCGCTCCTTCATCTTCTCGATCAGCCG
>NZ_JBMDXE010000220.1:0-11672 GCF_048594845.1 Rhodopseudomonas sp.
CGATGCGATGCAATCCAGCTTCGTTAACTTAACTGGTTTGCTTCGTCGCGGAGCCTGTACTCGGACGGCGCGATGCGCCGATCCGGGTGCTCCTCGCAATGACGGTTTTCAGTTTGGAGTCCATGACCCGCCGATAGCGCGGCTCCTGCGACTTACTCCAGCCCCTGCACCGGCGGCATTGGCTCGGTCGGTTGGACCGTCGGGCCGGCCGGAGCGGGTTTGGCTTCGGTCGGAACTGGCGGCGGAGCGGCGGTGGGTTTTTGAGTGACCGCGGCTTCCTGCTTCGGTGCGGTATCGACCTTGGCCGGCTCGTTCGTGCCCGGCTCGATCTTGGCCGCGTCGGTCGCCGGCTTGGTGGTGTCCTTCGCCGGAGAGACTGCGGTTGCGGCATTGCTGGCAGCCGCGGGCGAGGGGCCCTTGGTGGATTGCTGGGGCGACGGTCGCGGCAACGGCGTCGTCGGGGTGCGGCTGGCGAGCCGGCCGACCGCGCGCGGCGGTCGTGGCGGATTGTGTTCGATGAAGCGCGGCAGGCCCTGGATCCGGCCATAGCTGGCGACCGTCACGGTCTCCATCGCGTCGCCCATCTGCCAGGCCGGCATGAAGCGCAGGATCCGGCCGCTGCGGGCATCGACCACCAGCCGGCCGTCGTCGCCGTCCGGATTGAGCGCCGACATCGTATAGACCAGCCCGCGCTGATACGGCACGCCGAGCGGCTCGAAGCCGGCGTCCCGCGCCATGTCGGCGACCTCGCGCGGCGACAGCACCTCCGGCACATAGCCGTCGCCCGGAAGCTCGCGGCGGAAGCGCGGCGGAGGGAGCGCCGCATAAGGCTCATCGATATCCGACACCTGCGTTACGACCGGTGCGCGGGAGGGGTGTGGGAGGGGTTGCGCACTTGCGGCGGTTGCGGCCAACAGGCCGGTTGCGACGGTCCATCCCGAGATCATCCACCCGATGACATGCATGCTTTGGCTCCCCTGTGAGGTCCGCGGGCCGTTGTTGTGGGGGCCTCTGCGGACGCGGCGGAGCCTCGGCGGGGAATTGGGCCTCGCTTGGGCCGGATCGGGGCGCTTTCGGCGTAAAACCGGGGCACGAAATCAGGTTCGAACGCTTCCAAAGCAGGACTCCCGCGCGCTTGTGTGCTAGACAAAAATTTGACAAGGTCTTGCTAGGACAGCAACACTGTCTCAATTACGGTGGTAGCCCAGCACGGGCCTTGCAGCGTAAACAGCGGCGTCTGACGCCGCGTGAGACTCCTGCCTTGTCCATTGGGCGATATGGACACCGGGGTCTGAATACTAAAAATCGTGGCTCGCGGCGGCGAGCGGTGGCCCGGAGGGTGCCGCGGACGCCCGAAGTGTGCCGCTGCTGGACGAATCCTTGCCAGGATGAATGAGGACGAAAATGAGCGGGTCTGAGGTTGAGCGCGAGAACATGGTTGCCAATGCGCTGACGGCGGATCCGGCTGTGAAAACGCCTGCGCGCGAACACACTTGGCGTCCCGAAGCCGAAGGTATGTACGACCTGTCGCGCGAAAAGGACGCCTGCGGCGTCGGCTTCATCGCCAACATCAAGGGCGTCAAGTCGCATCAGATCGTGTCGGACGCGATCCGCATCCTGTGCAACCTCGAGCACCGCGGCGCGGTCGGCGCCGATCCGCGCGCCGGCGACGGCGCAGGTATTCTGGTGCAGATCCCGCACGCCTTCTTCAGCCGCAAGGCCGCCGAGCTCGGCTTCTCGCTGCCGGCGCCGGGCGAATACGCCGTCGGCGCGCTGTTCATGCCGCGCGACTCGTCGTGGCGGAAGGTGATCAAGAGCATCGTCGCCGACCAGATCAAGGCCGAGGGCCTGACGCTGCTGGGCTGGCGCGAAGTGCCGACCGACAACTCGTCGCTGGGCGAGACCGTGAAGCCGACCGAGCCCGCCAACATGCAGGTGTTCATCGGCCGCGGTCCGCTGACCAAGTCCGAGGACGAATTCGAGCGCCAGCTCTACGTGCTGCGCAAGTCGATCTCCAACGCGATCTATCAGCGCCGCGAGCGCGGCCTCGCCGGTTACTATCCGGTGTCGCTGTCGTGCCGGACCGTGATCTACAAGGGCATGTTCCTTGCCGACCAGCTCGGCAAGTACTACCCGGACCTCGCCGAGCCGGATTTCGAATCCGCGCTGGCGCTGGTGCATCAGCGGTTCTCGACCAACACCTTCCCGACCTGGTCGCTGGCGCATCCGTACCGCATGGTCGCGCACAACGGCGAGATCAACACGCTGCGCGGCAACGTCAACTGGATGGCGGCGCGTCAGGCCTCGGTGCACTCCAAGCTGTACGGCAAGGACATCAGCCGGCTGTGGCCCATTTCTTATGAAGGCCAGTCGGATACCGCCTGCTTCGACAACGCGCTCGAATTCCTGGTGCGCGGCGGCTACTCGCTTCCGCACGCGGTGATGATGATGATTCCGGAAGCGTGGGCCGGCAACCCGCTGATGGACGAGCAGCGCCGCGCCTTCTACGAATATCACGCCGCGCTGATGGAGCCGTGGGACGGCCCCGCCGCGCTCGCCTTCACCGACGGCCGTCAGATCGGCGCGACGCTGGACCGCAACGGCCTGCGTCCGGCGCGCTACCTCGTCACCAAGGACGACCGCATCGTGATGGCGTCCGAAATGGGCGTGCTGAAGATCCCGGAGGATCAGATCGTCACCAAGTGGCGGCTGCAGCCGGGCAAGATGCTGCTGGTCGATCTCGAGCAGGGCCGGCTGATTCCGGACGACGAGATCAAGGCCCAGCTCGCCGCCAGCCAGCCTTATGCGGACTGGCTGCATCGCACCCAGATCGTGCTCGAAGAACTGCCGGACGCGCCGGTCAAGGGCCAGCGCTCCAACCTGCCGCTGCTCGATCGGCAGCAGGCGTTCGGCTATACGCAAGAGGACATCTCGATCCTGCTGACGCCGATGGCGTCGACCGGCGAGGAAGCCTCCGGCTCGATGGGCAACGACACCCCGCTGTCGGCGCTGTCGGACAAGCCGAAGCCGCTGTTCACCTACTTCAAGCAGAACTTCGCCCAGGTCACCAACCCGCCGATCGATCCGATCCGCGAGGAGCTGGTGATGAGCCTGGTGTCGATCATCGGCCCGCGGCCGAACCTGTTCGATACGCTCGGCGCCGCCGGCCACAAGCGGCTCGAAGTGCGCCAGCCGATCCTCACCGACGGCGACCTGGAAAAGATCCGCTCGATCTCCGAGGTCGGCGACTCGCATTTCAAGTCGCGCACCCTCGACACCACCTTCCACGCCGGGCTCGGCGCGGCCGGCATGGAGCAGGTGCTGGACGAACTCAACGCCCGCGCCGAATCCGCGGTGCGCGACGGCGTCAACATCATCATCCTGAGCGACCGGGCGGTCGGCAGCGACCGGATTCCGATCCCGTCACTGCTCGCCTGTGCGTCGGTGCATCATCACCTGATCCGTGTCGGGCTGCGCACCTCGGTCGGCCTCGTCGTCGAGTCGGGCGAGCCGCGCGAAGTGCATCACTTCGCTTGCCTCGCGGGCTACGGCGCCGAAGCCATCAACCCGTATCTGGCGTTCGAGACCATCATCTCGCTCAAGGACAAGCTGCCGGCCAAGCTCGACGACTACGAGATCGTCAAGCGCTACATCAAGTCGATCGGCAAGGGCCTCTTGAAGGTGATGTCCAAGATGGGCATCTCGACCTACCAGTCGTATTGCGGCGCGCAGATCTTCGACGCCGTCGGCCTGCGCAACGACTTCATCGCCAAGTACTTCGCCGGCACGCATTCGCAGATCGAAGGCGTCGGCCTCGCGCAGATCGCCGAGGAAACCGTGCGCCGTCATCACGACGCGTTCGGCGAAGCGCTGGTCTACAAGAGCGCGCTCGACGTCGGCGGCGAATACGCCTTCCGGTCGCGCGGCGAAGACCATGCCTGGACCGCCGAGTCGGTGGCGACGCTGCAGCACGCCGTGCGCGGCAATTCGCAGGAGCGCTACCGGGCGTTCGCCCGCATTCTCAACGAGCAGCAGGAGCGTCTGCTGACGCTGCGCGGCCTGTTCAAGATCAAGACCGCCGAGGCCGAGGGCCGCAAGCCCGTGCCGCTCGAGGAAGTCGAGTCGGCGGCCGAGATCGTCAAGCGGTTCTCGACCGGCGCGATGAGCTTCGGCTCGATCTCGCGCGAGGCGCACACCACGCTGGCGATCGCCATGAACCGGATCGGCGGCAAGTCGAACACCGGCGAGGGCGGCGAGGAAGCCGATCGCTTCAAGCCGATGGCCAACGGCGACTCGATGCGCTCGGCGATCAAGCAGGTCGCCTCGGGCCGGTTCGGCGTCACCACGGAGTATCTCGCCAACTCCGACATGATGCAGATCAAGATGGCGCAGGGCGCCAAGCCCGGCGAAGGCGGCCAGCTGCCCGGCCACAAGGTCGACGCCACCATCGCAGCGGTGCGTCACTCGACCCCGGGTGTCGGCCTGATCTCGCCGCCGCCGCATCACGACATCTATTCGATCGAAGATCTGGCGCAGCTGATCTACGATCTCAAGAACGTCAATCCGTCGAGCGCGGTGTCGGTCAAGCTGGTGTCGGAAATCGGCGTCGGCACGGTCGCGGCCGGCGTCGCCAAGGCGCGCGCCGACCACGTCACCATCGCGGGCTTCGAGGGCGGCACCGGCGCTTCGCCGCTGACCTCGATCAAGCACGCCGGCTCGCCCTGGGAAATCGGCCTTGCCGAGACGCACCAGACGCTGGTGCGGGAGCGGCTGCGCTCGCGCATCGTCGTCCAGGTCGACGGCGGCTTCCGCACCGGCCGTGACGTCGTGATCGGCGCCCTGCTCGGCGCCGACGAGTTCGGCTTCGCCACCGCGCCGCTGATCGCGGCCGGCTGCATCATGATGCGCAAATGCCATCTAAACACCTGCCCGGTCGGCGTCGCGACGCAGGACCCGGTGCTGCGCAAGCGCTTCACCGGCCAGCCCGAGCACGTCATCAACTACTTCTTCTTCGTCGCCGAGGAAGTGCGCGAGCTGATGGCCGCGCTGGGCTATCGCAGCTTCAACGAGATGGTCGGTCAGTCGCAGATGCTCGACCAGCAGGCGCTAGTGGCGCACTGGAAGGCCAAGGGTCTCGACTTCTCCAAGCTGTTCTACAAGCAGAAGGCCGAGAAGGGTCAGACGATCTATCACTCGGAGACGCAGGACCATCACCTCGAGAAGGTGCTGGACCGCGAACTGATCGCCAAGGCGCAGCCGGCGATCGACCGCGGCGCGCCGGTGAAGTTCGAGGCCGAGATCAACAACACCAATCGCTCCGCCGGCGCGATGCTGTCCGGCGTAGTGGCCAAGCATTACGGCCACAACGGCCTGCCGCACGACACCATCCAGGTGCACCTCAAGGGCACTGCGGGTCAGGCGTTCGGCGCCTGGCTGGCGCGCGGCATCACCTTCGATCTCGAAGGCGAAGGCAACGACTATGTCGGCAAGGGCCTGTCGGGCGGCAAGATCATCGTCCGGCCGCCGGCGATCTCCGGCATCGTGCCCGAGCAGTCGATCATCGTCGGCAACACCGTGATGTACGGTGCCATCGAAGGCGAGTGCTACTTCCGCGGCGTCGCCGGCGAGCGCTTCGCGGTGCGTAACTCCGGCGCGGTCGCGGTGGTCGAAGGCGCCGGCGATCATTGCTGCGAATACATGACCGGCGGCATCGTCGTGGTGCTCGGCAAGACCGGGCGCAACTTCGCGGCCGGCATGTCGGGCGGCGTCGCCTATGTGCTGGACGAGGACGGCAGCTTCGCCAAGCTGTGCAACATGGCGATGGTCGAGCTCGAGCCGGTGCTGTCGGAAGAGATGATCAACGAAGGCACCTATCACCAGTCGGGCGATCTCGAAGCGCACGGCCGGGTCGACGTGTTTGCGGACCTGCTCGGCAGCGACGTCGAGCGGCTGCACGTCTTGATCTCGCGCCACGCCAAATACGCCGGATCGAAGCGCGCCGCCGAGATCCTGGCGAACTGGAAAGACTGGCTGCCGAAGTTCCGCAAGGTGATGCCGGTCGAGTATCGCCGCGCGTTGCGCGAGCTGAAATCGCGCGCCGCCGAGGAGCCGAAGATCGCCATCGGGGCGTAGTTACAAGCGAAGCCGTCACCCTGAGGTGCCCGCGCAACGCGCGGGCCTCGAAGGGTGACAGCAACAGGACACAGCAGAACATTCATCCTTCGAGGCTCGCCCTTCGGGCGAGGATCCCGGATCAAGTCCGGGACAGGCTCTCAGGATGACGACCGGATAAAGAATTCAGGGGCGTTGGTAGTCTGATGGGCAAGGTCACGGGATTTCTGGAAATCGAGCGTCACGACCGCGCATATGCGCCGGTGGCGGAGCGGGTGAAGAACTACAACGAGTTCGTCGTCCCGCTTAGCGACAAAGACCTGCGCGACCAGGCCGCGCGCTGCATGAACTGCGGCATTCCGTATTGCCACGGTACCGGCTCGGCGCATCCGGGCACGCCCGGCTGTCCGGTCAACAACCAGATCCCGGACTGGAACGACCTCGTCTACAACGACAACTGGCAGGAAGCCGCGCGCAACCTGCACTCCACGAATAACTTCCCGGAGTTCACCGGCCGCATCTGTCCGGCGCCGTGCGAAGCGTCCTGCACGCTGAACATCGACGACAACCCGGTCACGATCAAAACCATCGAATGCGCCATTGTGGATCGCGCCTTCGAGAACGGCTGGGTCAAGCCGGAAGTCGCGTCGATCAAGACCGGCCAGAGCGTCGCCATCATCGGCGCCGGCCCAGCCGGCCTCGCCGCCGCGCAGCAGCTGGCGCGCGCCGGTCACGACGTCCACGTCTATGAAAAGCTCGCCAAGGCCGGCGGCCTGCTGCGCTACGGCATCCCCGACTTCAAGATGGAGAAGCATCTGATCGACCGCCGCGTCGCGCAGATGGAGGGCGAAGGCGTCACCTTCCACTACAACAGCCCGGTCGGCGGCACTGCGCCCGGCGCGGTCGATCCGGCCGAGCTGCTGAAGCAGTACGATGCCGTCGCGCTGACCGGCGGCGCGGAGTATCCGCGCGACCTCGCGATCCCGGGCCGCGACCTTGCCGGCGTGCACTTCGCGATGGACTTCCTCACCCAGCAGAATCGCCGCGTCTCCGGCGAGCCGCTCGGCGACAAGCCTGAGATCCTCGCCACCGGCAAGCGCGTGGTGGTGATCGGCGGCGGCGACACCGGCTCGGACTGCATCGGCACTTCGATCCGTCAGGGCGCGACGTCCGTGACCCAGATCGAAATCATGCCGGCGCCGCCCGAGAAGGAAGACAAGGGTCTGACCTGGCCGAACTGGCCGATGAAGATGCGCACCTCGTCGAGCCAGGCCGAAGGCGCCGCGCGCGACTTCGCCGTCAACACCGTGTCGTTCGAAGGCGAGGGCGGCAAGGTCACCAAGCTTAACTGCGTCCGCGTCGACGGCGCTTTCAAGCCGATCCCCGGCACCGAATTCGTCATCGAAGCCGACCTCGTGCTGCTGGCGATGGGCTTCGTCTCGCCGGTCAAGGACGGCCTCCTCACCCAGCTCGGCGTCACCCTCGACCCGCGCGGCAACGTCAAAGCCGACCTCGACCGCTTCACCACCTCGATCGACAAAGTCTTCGCCGCCGGCGACATGCGCCGCGGCCAGTCACTGGTGGTCTGGGCGATCAGGGACGGGCGGCTCGCGGCGCAGGCGATCGATCGGTTTTTGATGGGAAGTACGACGCTGCCGAGGTAGGCGACGGCACGGCTTTCGGCCGCGAGCGAGTGCACGACGCTCGCTCCGTCCTCAGCCGTCATGCGCGGGCTTGACCCGCGCATCCATCGCGCGCGAAGCGCGCCATGATCCCTCAACGCACTGCGTCATCCTGAGGAGCGCGGCAAAGCGGCGCGTCTCGAAGGATGGATTGCCGGGTCAAGCCCGGCAATGACGGCCGTGCCGTTAAGTAGGCCTTGCCGCGTTCAACCCTCCTGGTGACAGAAGCGCTCGCCACGTCCCGTGTCGTCATCGTCCGACTTGATCGGACGACCCAGTATCCCAGAGCGTCGCTGTGATGTTGTGCCCCGACGCGGGTGCTCTGGGATACTGGATCCCCGCATGCGCGGGGATGACGGCTCGGGGTGGGCTGACGCTATGAGGTACAAACTCTCCGCGAGTCATTCCGGGGCACGCGCGGAGCGCGTGAGCCCGGAATCCATAGCCCCTGGACTCGTGGTTACGTCGTAACGTGTATGACTACGGCTTCGCCGCGTCGCTGATGCTGCGGCGTATGGATTCCGGGTTCGCGCTATGCGCGCCCCGGAATGACCGACGAGAGGATCATGCGATCCTCACGCGTTCCTGGCCATCAAGCCGCCGTCGACCGGGATCACCGCGCCGGTGATGAACGACGCCGCTGGCAGGCACAGGCTCAACGTCATATGCGCGACTTCTTCCGGGTCGCCGTAGCGGTGGAGGGCGGTGCGGCGTCTTGCGTATTTCTGTTTGTGCTCGGCGCTGATGCGGTCGGTCATGCCGGTGGTGATCGGGCCGGGGCAGATGCAGTTGACGGTGATGCCTTCGGGGCCGAGCTCGACGGCGAGAGAACGCGTCAGGCCGGTGACGCCGGCTTTGGCGGCCGAGTACGGGCTGTGCGGCGCGGTGGCGCCGAGCGCTTCGGTCGAGGCAATGTTGACGATGCGCGGGCTTTGCGACCTGCGCAAATACGGCAGCGCGGCGCGGATGACGCGCGGATGCGCGGTGAGCAGGATGTTGAGCGCGCGCTCCCACACCGCCTCGTAGTTGGCGTCGTCGATCGGCAGCGCCGCCGAGATGCCGGCGTTGTTGATGACGATGTCGAGCCCGCCGAGCGTCTGCGCGATCTGTTCGACGCCACTCTTGATCGCCTCTGCATTGCCGACGTCGAGCGCGAACGCAGTCGCGTCGCCGCCGCGCGCCTTGATCGCGTCGGCGACCGGCTGCGCGCCGTCGAGCTTGACGTCGGTGACGGCGACGCGCGCGCCTTCGTCGGCGAACACATGCGCGGTGGCGCGGCCCATGCCGCTCGCGGCCCCGGTGACAAGTACGCGCAGGCCTTTGACCGAACGGCTGAGGGGTTTGTACGACATCGGTTTCCTCCGGTTGTTTCTTGTTGCGGAATTACTCGGGCGCGTCGCGCGGCCCGGCTCCGATTGACAAGGCTGGCATCGATCGACACACAGGTCAAACGCGGCCGGCACAAGAGCCGCGGCAACGACAACACGGGAGGTTCGCGGTGAACGAACTCGATTTTGGCGGCAAGCAGGTTCTGATCGTCGGTGGCTCGAGCGGCATCGGCAACGGCATCGCGCAGGCATTTGCGGCCCACGGCGCCAAGGTGTGCGTCACCGGGACGCGGGCGTCGCAGAACGACTACGCGGCGGCGGACGGCAGTCACTTCGACGGGCTCACTTACGTGCAGCTCGACGTCGGCAAGCCGCAGGCGGTCGAGGCGTTCGCGCCGCCGATCGACCGGCTCGACGTGCTGATCCTGGCGCAGGGCGCGGTGATCTATCGCCGCGGCGAGTTCGAAATGGACGGCTTCCGCCACGTGCTCGAAGTCAATCTGATGAGCCTGATGGCCTGCGCGACGAAATTCCATCCGCAGCTGAAGGCGTCGGGCGGCAAGCTGATCATCGTGTCGTCGACCGCGGCGTTCCACGCCACCAAGGGCAACCCGGCCTACAACGCGTCGAAGACCGGCGCCTATGGTCTGACTCGCACGCTGGCGCAGGCCTGGGCCGAAGACGGCATCCGCGTCAACGGCATCGCGCCGGGCCTGGTCGATACCAAGATGACCAAGGTGACGACCGACAACCCGAAGCGGCTCGCCGGCGCCATCGAGGGCATCCCGATGAAGCGCCTCGGCACCCCGGAAGACATGGCCGGCGTCGCGCTGTTCCTCGCCTCGCCGCTGTCGAGCTACGTGCTCGGCCAGACGCTGGCGGTGGACGGCGGGTTGATTTTGTAGCAGCGCGCAGCGCTTCAACGCATCGCGACCTCATCCTGAGGAGCCCGGCGAAGCTCGCAGAGCGCAGCCGGGCGTCTCGAAGGATGCGCCGCGAGTTGTGAGTCCGTGCCGCCTCATGGTTCGAGACGCCCGGCTTCGCCGGGCTCCTCACCATGAGGGCCGAGCGTGACGGCGCGCGGCAGATGTGGACTAACAGGTCACGCGTTCGGCCGAGAGCGTCACCTTCACCGGAAGATCGAGAAGAATCCCGATGCGGTCGGCGGCGGGGCGCGGCGGACCTGGGGCTGCTGCTGCGCCGGGGCGAAGCCGAAGAAGCCGGAGGCTGCGGGTGGCGGCGGAGGCGGCGCGGCGCGGACGACGCGGCGCTGCTGCTGCTGAGCCTGCTGCTGCGGGCCGCCATCGCGCGACGGCGCACCGCCGCTCGGGCTGTTGCTCGCCATTGGCACCGCGCTCTTCGGCGGCTCCTTGGGCGGCGGCGGCTCCTGCGCCTTCTCGACCACGATCTCGCGGCGCGGCCAGGCGTAGTCGTCGGCGCGGCCAGCCGGCGCGGCCAGCGGCTCGCCCTTCAACAGCGTGCGGGAGACCAGCGCATCGACCGGCACCGGCGACGCGCCCGGACCGCCGAGCAGCTTGTCGGTCGAGACCGCGGAGGCGACCAGCGGCACGATCGGTCCGGCGATCGGGCGCGGCGGCGGACCTTCCGGCTTGGCGGGCGTGGTATCCGGCGTGGCCGGTTCGGTGGGCAGAGCGATCGGGCCGGAGCGGGCGGCGAGCAGCCGCGCGATCTCGCGCTCGACATAATGCGCCAGCTTGCGGGCGCCGGCCTTGGTGAAATACACGCCGTCGTAAGAACGCAGCCGGCGAGTCTGACCTTCGAAGTCCGGACCCTGCAGCATGTAGCGGCCGCCTTCATCGACGAAGCCGTCCCAGACGTCGACATACGTGATCCCCGCCTTGGCGGCGGCGTCGCGATACAGCGCGTTGAGGAACTGCGCGTCGGAGGTCGATTTGGTGCCGCGCACGGCGGGCAGGCCGACCCACAGCACCGGCACGCCCTTGGTCTTCAGCACGGCGATCATCTCGTCGAGCTTCTTGCTGTAAAGCTCGGCCCAGCGCGCGTCGCGGAACTGCGCCACGCCACTGCCGCGCTTGGATTTCTCCGGCGCCATGATCTGCGGCGCGCCGTCGTCGTCCTCGTCATCGTCGGCTGCGGCGTTGTCGGCGGGCTTCTCGTCCGGCTTGGCGGCGTCGGGCTTTGTTACGTCGGGCTTGACCTCGGCGTCCTTCTTCGTGTCGGCGGCGGTCTCGGTGATCGGCATACGATCGTTGAGGCCGAGCATCACCACGATCGCGTCGGGATTCTCGCCGGCCAGAATCTCCTTGGCGGCGCCGGTCCAGTCGGACGGCTCGCCCTTGGGCTGATAGCGCAGCAGGCCCGAGACGGTCTTGTGCTTGCGGATCACGCCCATTTCGGGCTGCTCGGTGTAGGCCTGCTCCAGGCCGTAAGCGAGCCAGTCGGCCATCGCGTCGCCGAGCACCACGACATTGCGCTCGGCCACGGTCTCGCGCTTTTCCGGCGCGGGTGCCCGGGAATAATCCTCGCGCACCGGGGCCGGCCGGCGCGGCGCTTGTTGCTGGAACGGCGC
>NZ_JBMDXE010000221.1:0-12838 GCF_048594845.1 Rhodopseudomonas sp.
CCGTCAGAACCTCGATCTTCGGATTGACGCGGCGGGCGTATTCGATCGTAGCGGCGAGATCGAAATCGAGATGCGGCAACAGGTCGATCTTGTTCAGCAGCAGCAGATCGGAGGCCGCGAACATGTGCGGATATTTCAGCGGCTTGTCCTCGCCCTCGGTGACCGAGAGCAGGGTGACGCGCCGCGTCTCGCCGAGGTCGAAGGCGGCCGGGCAGACGAGGTTGCCGACATTCTCGATGAACAGCACCGAACCGGCGGCCGGCGCGAGGTGTTCGGCGGCGTGCCCGACCATGTGGGCGTCGAGATGGCAGCCCTTGCCGGTGTTGATCTGGATCGCCGGCGCGCCGGTGGCGCGGATGCGCTGCGCATCGTTGGCGGTCTGCTGATCGCCTTCGATCACGGCGATCGGATAATTATTCTTCAAGTCGTTGATAGTCTTGACCAGCAGCGTTGTCTTCCCCGAGCCCGGGCTAGAGACGAGGTTGAGCACGAAACTCCCGGCAGCGGCGAAGCGCGCGCGATTGTCCGCCGCGTGGCTATCGTTGGTAGCGAGAATGTCGCGCTCGATCTGCACCACGCGCGCCTGCGTCAGCCCTGGCACATGCACGCCGGCGATGCCGCCGCCGAAATCGATGCTGCCGGTCTCCGACGCGTGGGCATGACCGTGGTGGTGCTGGTCGTGATCGTGCGCGTGATCGTGGTCATGGTCGTGATCATGCGGATGGTCGTGAGCGTGATGATGGTGATCGTGATGATGGCCGTGATCATGGGCGTGACTGTGCGCGTGGCCCGGGTCCACGCTGCCGTCGCCGCATCCGCACACCGTACACATCAGTCGACCTCCAGTTCTTTCACTCGCAGGCCATCACCCGCGGTGATCTGCAATTGATAGCCGCCACAGTCCGGACACGGATCGCCACGCTGCGCGAGTGGCACAGTCTTGGCGCAGTTCATGCACCAGGCCTCGCCTGGCACGGTGACGACCTCGAATCGCGCGTCCGCCGCGATGCCGCCATGCGCGATGGCCGAGAAGCAGAATCGCATCGCTTCCGGCTCGACATGGCTGAGCGCGCCGATCTCGACCCAGACGGCGCGCACGCGACTGAATTTCTGCGCTTTGGCCTCACGCTCGATGATCTCGATCAAGCTTTCGCACAGCGCCATCTCATGCATCGGCGGACTCGCGTAGCTCGACGTCAAACCCGACACAGGGATCGAACGCCGCGACAAGCGCCGCGAGGCGTTGCCGATCGTCTTCGCAGACGCACAATGGAGCGCCGACTAGCGCGCGGGCGAGCGGGCCCTCCGGATGGAAATTCCATTCCGTGGGGGCGAGGATTTCGTAGCGGGCGATGCAGCCATGGTGATCCAGTGCGATCAGGTGATGCAGCCGACCGCGCGCGCATTCGACGGCACCGAGGCCGATGCCGTCACCAAGCGAGGTAGCTCGCAGAAGGTCGGCGGCGTCGGCCTCGCCGCCTCGTAGCGCGCGCAGTCGCTGCGGTGTTGTGGTTGCCTCGATCAGGCGGGCGAGCGACCGACCAGAGAGGCCGGAGCCGACGGAGCGGATCAGCGGATGCTCGGCGAGCCGGGCGAGCGCGCCGGTTTCAGGAACGCGGCCGGCAAGGTCGGGGCGCGCGGCGAAGTGTGCGCCGTGGCGCAGGAGGGCGGTGCCGATCACGTGGTCGTCGGCCGCGGTCAGGGGATCGATAGCGATTGCGCCGAAGTCCGCCTCGAAGGGTGTATCATCCGCAAGCTCTCGGCCTTGCCGAAAGGCCCCCTCACCCCGGCCCTCTCCCCGCGCGCGGAGAGAGCGAACGCGGCTGACGTGCAGGGCGGCGAGCGGAGAAGCGGAGGCGAGCCAGGCGCGATACGTATCAGGGTCGTCAAGGCTGTGTTCGGAGAGGCAGATGGCGTCGAGACCGTCGGCGAGCGCGTCGATGGCGTCGGGCTCGAGCTGGCCGCGGGCGTCGGAGCGGCGCGCTCCGGCGATCAGGGATCGGAGCGGCGGCGCGAAAATCGGGAATTGATCGGCCGCGAGCGACGTGATTGTGCCGCGCAGCAGTTCGATCAATCTCTCGGTGAGTACGGCAGCGGCTTGCGTGGCTACGACGTCCGACGGCAGCGTCTCGCCGCGCGCGGCGCTAAGTGCGAGTGTGGCTGCGGCGCCTTGCGCGGCCGCGCAGAGCGCGAACAGCCTCGGCACCAGCGCAACCATTGCCTCGGCCGGCTTGCCCAGCGCTAGACGGCCGACGCCGACGGGACGGCGGGCGCTGATCTCGACCCGCGCGACGCGGCCGTGCGCCAGCACGGCGCTAACGGCGATGCGAGCGTCGCGTGCCACCGCATTCACGACCGTCGCTCCGTCAGCGCGCCACGAAGAAATCTGCGTCGGTCAAGCGACGGCTCTGCGCGCGAGTTCCGCGCGGCCGATTTGGCTTCATCCGCAGCCTGGGAATTGACTGACGGCGAATCCGCCTTCTCTGCCGGCGCCAGCACCACCGTCAGCGCCGCGAGCGCAGTGCTCTCCGCCTGCTGCTGATCGACGAAGTCGTGCATCGGCGACACCAGCGAGCAGCTTTCGACCGTGCCGATGCCGTCGAGCACGCCGATGGTGAAGTCCAGCACGCCGACCGGCAGCGCGCGCGGCACAATTGTGCCGGGCGGCATCGCCAGATCGGCTTGCTGCGGCACCCGCACGAGGTTCATGAACCACGGCGTCACCACGACGCCAAACGTTGCGCCGTCCATCTCGCGGAAGCCCAGCGCAGCAATTCCGAGCGCCGGATTGTAGATCGGCAAATCGCGCATCGCGGCGTCGGCGCGGCGATAGATCACGGCGAGCGCCTCGCCGATGAGGCGTGCGGCAGCATCGAGATCGTGGCCAGCCTCAGCGTCCATCGTCGACCCGCATGAATTGATGAGGGGCGGCATCGCAGTTCGGACAGCGCCAGTCCTCCGGCAGCGCGGCGAACGGCGTGCCGGGCTCGGCACGGCCGAGCGCGTCGCCCTCCGCCGGGTCGTAGACGGTCCAGCACACGCCGCATTCCATCCGCGCCAGCGGCTCAGCATCGACGCGGCCGAAATTCTCGAAGCCGCTCATGCGAAATACGCCTCGATGATATCGCCGAGCCGCTCGGCGGAGTCGTGGAAATCCTCGTCAGCGGCGCGGACGGCGGCGGGCACGTCGCCGACCTCAATGGTATCAAGGATCGGCGTGTCCATCGCATTGAGATACTGCACCGACCAGACGTGACGCGCGCCGGTCGCCAGCACGCGGCAGCTGCCGTAGCCGCGCGAATACATCTGGATCGGGCCATTACCAAGTGTCGCTGTCAGATGCGCCATGTCGGCGGGGTTCATCGGCAGCAACGTGAAGTTGATGATGTGCGGCGCGGCGCCCGGCTGATGCGCCGCCATACGCTCGCGGATTTCCGCCAGCACCGGCATCACATTCATGGCGCCCTCGGGCGCCTCGCCGATCTCGATATCAGGTCGCGGAAAATCCAGCGCCGCGCGTGCAACAATCTCCGGGATCGCACCGAGTTCCAGATAGTCGAGCGCGGACTCATCTCCCTCACGTTCGATCCGTACCCGCCATAGGCCGGCGAACACCGACTCCTGGATCTGCGCGACGCGGCGGTCCGGCAGCGCGACGATGCCGGTCACTTCGCCCTCGCCGAGAATATCGGCGAGCAGGCCGAGTTCATCGGCGTCGAGCTGATCGAGCCGCACCTGCACCGAAGCATCTTCGGCCCGGTGCGCGGCGAGCGCGGCGCGCAGGCCCGGCAGTATCGCGGCGAGGCGGGGGCATCGCTCAGTCAATTCGTCGCCGCCGCGCGTCGCCAGCGCCGCGATGGTGCCGGCACCGGTGAAGCCGCGCCGCGCGCTCCCGTCGTGGCCGAGCGGCAGCACGTGCATGTCGATATCGTCGCTCCCCGCGACGCTGGTGTAGCCCACCCTCATGCCGGCTGCTCCTGTGCGAGAAGACGGGCATCGGCGTCGAGCAGCACGTTGATGCGGGCGAGATAAACCGACCAGTCCTGGATCTTGGAGATGGCGCCGAGGCTGCGGCCCGGCCGCGCCAGCGCGATGCCCGGGCAGACCTTGACGCCGAAGCGCGGCATCAGCGCCGGCTCGTCGCCCGCCGCGATCTCGGCGCCGACCAGCCGCCCGCCGAACGCGGCAATCAGTTGTGGCAGCACCACCGCGATATCGTCGCCGTCCGGGAAGCGCACCGGATCGCCACGAAACAGCAGCACGCTGATCCGTCCGGGTACGGATGCGATGAAGTCGTCGACGTCGGCAGAACCGATGATCGGCAATATGTTGGGGCGCGCAGCCGCGCGCGTGAGCGAAGCGCTCATGTTTCCTCCGGACCCGGCTTTTGTTGTTGTCGCTGGTGGCCAAGATTGAGCAAGCCACGTGCCAGCTGGTGATCGTCGGGAAAACCCCGCAAACTTACCGGCAATCGGTTGGTTTGCAGTCATTCGGACGATGACGCCGGCCCCGATGGAAACATGATTGTCGGAAACCGGATAGTAGACTTCCAGATACCATCACATGATACCGGCAATGGCCCGATCACGCGCCGTTTGTATGCGGCTCAGGGGTTCGTGGGACGCAGATGTTCGGGCAACTTGGGTTCGCGGTCGATCAAATCCGCGAATAGATGCTCGAACGGCTTGCCTTCCATCGCCGCGGCGAGGCCATCCAGCGCATCGTCGATCTGGCGCGCCTCGTCCTCGTCGAGCACGCGTACGGCACTGTCGATGAACACCAACAGGCGATCGCCGACCGCGACTTCGCCGACCAGCGCAGTCGAGACCTGGCGCTGCTCGGCGCGGCGCTCGCACAGCGCGGTGTGTTCATCGCTGCTGATCACGGTCATCGGCAGGCCAACGCACATCGGACGGCGTCCCTAAAGCGGCAGCGCGAGCGCAACGCCGGCTGCAGCGATGGCGCCTCCGGCAAGCTTCGCCACTGGCGCGCGGGGCAGCAGCGCACCGAGCGCGAGGCCGATGCCGTGCAGCAGCGCGGTCGCCGCAATGAAGCCGGCCCCATAGGCCAGCGGCGAAGCCATCACCGGCATCTCGGCGCCGTGCGCCGCGCCGTGAAACAGGCCGAACAGCGCGACCAGCGCCGCCGCGGCGGCGACCGGAATCCGGACCGACAGCGCGATCAAGCCGCCGAGCGCGATCACCGACAGAGCGATCATCGGCTCCACCGCCGGCAGCGCGAGGCCCTGGCCGCCGAGCGCGGCACCGAAGGTCATCAGCACGACGAAGCTCGCCGGCACCTGCCAGCGCGCGCGCCCCCCGAGCGACGCTGCCCATAGACCGACCGCGACCATCGCCAGCAGGTGATCGGCGCCCAACAACGGATGCGCGAAGCCGGCCGTGGCGCCGTCGGTGCTGACAAGATACACGCCGGTGTGCGCTTCGGCGAGACCGGGCACGCAGGCCGCAAGAGTTGCAACAAGGCAGGCACGCAGGCCGGCGCGGATCAAACGTGTCATGACGTGTCCTCCCTGGTTGTTAGGTGGCGGCAGCCGCCGGAGCGGCGCGCCGTTCATAGCTGTCGTGGTCAAGATCGTGACCGAGCAGCCGCTCTGTCGGCGCAAGCGCGACATCGCGCGGCGTCAGGGTGATGCCCCATTCGGCCAGAATGGTGCGTGCCAGCGTCAATGCATCGTCAATCCGCGTGGCGACCGGCGGCGTCAGCGCGCCGCCCCAGTCCTCGAGATCCCGCGGCTGGCAGCCGATCAACGCCAGCCGGGTCGGCGCCGCGCCGAGCAGGTCGGCGGCGCTCAGCACCTCCTGGAAGCCGGTCTGATGCAGGCTCATTTTCTTGGCGCCGGTGAATTTCGGCACCTCGTCGCCATCGACGCGTTTCAGCGTGCCAGGCACGAGGCCGTAGTCGATGGCATCGAACACAAGGAGATGGTCATGCTCCTGCAGCAGGTTGACCAAATACAAACCCTGGGTACCGCCATCCATCACGGTGACGTGCTCGTCGGCCTGATACGCGCGGTGAAACGCCTCTACGGCGCGGACACCGAACCCTTCATCAGCCCACAGGATGTTGCCGATGCCGAGGACGAGGATACGGGGGGATGGTGATGTCGCAGGATGCTCGGTCATGTCGAAACGTCCTCGGCAGAGGCTGCAGCGGCAAGGCTTTCTTCACCCTCCCCTGAAGGCGGAGGGTCGGCGGGGAGCGCGCGCAGCGCGGTGCCCGCCGGGGTGGGGTGGGCCGCGGGCACAGCGGATGAACTCTTCGCCACCCCACCACCCCGCTCGCTACGCGAGCGACCCTCCCCATCCAGGGGAGGGTGAACCGCAACGTTGTGACTACCCCGCGCCGAGCGCGACCGCGACGTTGTAGGTGATCAGGCTGGCGATGTAGGCGAGCACGAACATGTAGATGAAGGTGACCGCCATCCAGCCCCAGCTGCCGGTCTCGCGCTTGATCACCGCCAGCGTCGAGGCGCATTGCGGGGCGAAGATGAACCAGGCCAGCAGCGACAGCGCGGTGGCGAGGCTCCACTTGCTCGCCAGCACCTGGCCGATCTGCTCGGCCGCTTCCTTGCCGCCCTCGATCGCATAGACGGTGCCGAGGCTTGCGACCGCGACTTCACGCGCCGCCATGCCGGGGATCAGCGCCACCGCGATCTGCCAGTTGAAGCCGAGCGGCGCCAGCACCGGTTCGATCGCGTGGCCGATGATCGAGGCGAGGCTGTAGTCGATCGCCGGCTCTGTGGCGCCGGCCGGCGGCCGCGGGAACGAGGCCAGGAACCAGATCAGCACCATCATCGAGAAGATCGTGGTGCCGGCGCGCTGCAGGAACATTTTCGCGCGGATGTAGATGCCGATGCCGACGCTCTTCAGCCGCGGCATCTTGTAGTCCGGCAGCTCCAGCATGAACGGCGCCGGCTCGTAGTCGCGCCACATGAAGAACTTGATGAGCGCCGAGACCGCCAGCGCGCTGACGATTCCGGCCGCGTAGAGGCCGAACATCACCAGCCCCTGCAGGTTGATCCAGCCGAACACCTGCTGCGACGGGATGAAAGCCGAGATGATCAGCGTGTAGACCGGGATGCGCGCCGAACAGGTCATCAGCGGCGCGATCAGGATCGTGGTCAGCCGGTCGCGTTTGTTGTCGATCACCCGCGTCGCCATGATGCCGGGGATGGCGCAGGCGAAGCTCGACAGCAGCGGGATGAAGGCCCGGCCGTGCAGCCCGGCGCCGCCCATGATGCGATCCATCAGAAACGCGGCCCGCGCCATGTAGCCGAAATCTTCCAGCAGCAGGATGAACAGGAAGATGATGATGATCTGCGGCAGGAACACCAGCACGCTGCCGACGCCGGAGATGACGCCGTTCTGCAGGAAGCTCTGCAGCAGCCCGTCCGGCAGCGTGGCTTTGACGAATTCGCCCAGCGCTTCGAAGCCGCCGGAGATCAGTTCCATCAGCGGCTGCGCCCAGGTGAACACCGCCTGGAACATCACGAACAGGATCAGCAGCAGCAGCACGAGGCCGGCGACCGGATGCAGCACCACCGAATCGACCTTGGCCGTCAAGGTGTGCGGACGCGCCGGCAGGCTGACGCACTCGGCGATGATGCGATCGGCCTCGCGCTGCAGGGCGCGCAGCTCGGCCGTGGTCAGCGGGCGCCAATCGTCGGGCGAGGCCGAGGCCGGCATGTGGGCCGCCATCTCGTCGGTCCGCGCCAGCAGCTCCGCAGTGCCGCCCTTCCGGACCGCGATCGAGGTCACGACCGGGATGCCGAGCTGCGCCGACAGCTTGTCGATATCGACGGTAACGCCGCGCCGCTTGGCGATGTCGTACATGTTGAGCACGAGCATCAGCGGCCGGCCGGTGGCCTTCAGCTCGAGCATCAGCCGGAACGTCAGGCGCAGATTGGTGGTGTCGGCGACGCACAGGATGAGATCCGGAACCGCCTCCCCGGCCTTGCGGCCAAGCACGACGTCGCGGGTGATCTCTTCGTCCGGGCTGCGGCCGCGCAGCGAATAGGTGCCGGGCAGGTCGAGCAGGCTGACGGTGCGGCCCGCTGGCGTGGTGAACAGGCCGGCTTTGCGCTCGACCGTGACGCCCGGATAGTTGGCGACCTTCTGACGGCTACCGGTCAGCGCGTTGAACAGCGAGGTCTTGCCGCTGTTCGGCGTTCCCACCAGCGCAAGATTGAAGGGCTGCGTTTCGATCGAGCTCATCGCGCAATCGTCACATCAATACGACGGCCATCGCTTCGCGGCGGCGGACTGCAATCGTGATGTTGTCGACCCGAACCGCGATCGGATCACGCCCGATGATACCTTCGTGCAGAACCTCGACCTTGGCGCCCTCGACGAAGCCGAGCTCGATCAGCCGGCTCTCAAGCTCGACCGGCTGCAGCGACGACGCCACGCGTGGGTCGATCGCCTGCACCACGCCACGATAGCCGCGCCGCGCATTGCCAAGCAGGATCGGCTTATGGCCGTTGTGATGCAGGTTCGAGGTCATCGCCCGTTCTTCCAATCGTGGCTGCGGAGGTCAAGAGATTCAGCCCTGCGCCGCTCGGAGTTTAGAACGATTGTAACAGGCGCTATCAATTCGCATGTAACGCGAAATCGCGCGAAAGTGGTTTGATCTAGCACAATTTGCGCAGTGGCTTTGCGGAGTTTCCCGCGGAGAACGAAGTGATGACGCGGCTTGCGCGGCACGCAGCGCGTCGTGCGCCACATGTCGGGCGACTGAAATCATAAACCATGGGTTGCGATCACATGGCCCCGGCCGCCCCCGTTAAGGGTTCGGCGAAGCACGGCGTGGAAGGGTGGCGTCGGGGATTTCGCCGCCCGCCGGACGTCCAGTTCCGGCCAAGGCCGCGACAGATGACGGGGACGACAATGACGGCACGCGCAGCAAGCAAGACAAACCATCGCAAGCATCAGCCCGCGCTCATCGATACGGCGGGGCTCGCGTCGGTGATCGCGCTGAACCTCACCAACATGGCGACGGTGATGGCGTCGTCCGCCACCGTGCTGCTCTGCCTGCTGATCGCCAAGCGGTTCTGAACCGGCGGCCTCTGCAGGCCTTGCGATCAGGAGCGGCCGTGCAGCGGTTCGTGAGCCTCCGTGGCCTGGAAGCCGCCGAACAGCCGTCCCAGCCAACCCTTCCGGTCATCGCCGTCGCTGCGCGGCTGCGCCTCGGCGATCAGATGCGACGCGATGCGGATCGCGCTGGCGCCCGGCGGTGTCGATCCGAGCGCCTCGGTGTGCTTCCGGCCGGCCGCCTCGACGGTCACCAACCGGTTGTCGGTGAGGAAGAACGAGCAGTCGTACACGGAGCCGTGCAGCCGCAACTGGAACATGTAGGTCTTGGAGTGACGGTGAATCATCGCGATTCCCTCGTCTGACATCCGGGGCCGCAGCGAGCAACAATGGCGCGCTGATGGCGGACTGCGGACACCCGAAAGCTTGCACGACGGCAACAAGTTGTGAAGCCGCGCCTCGCGACAGCGTTAGGCATCCCCTAACGTAGCGAACGGCAAAGTAACTCAAACCTCGCTCAATCCCGAGGACCAATCCGGCGCGGCCGTATCATCGACGCGCTGACTGCCTGGCGCTTCCTCACGCAAAACGGCCCGCGTCGAGGACGCGGGCCGCCAGGATTGATCAAGTGCGCCGCGATCAGGCTGCGGCGAGCTTGAGCTTGTTGCGCCAGTTCGGGAACAGCTTGTCGGCGTCGTGCGGGAAGCTCTCGAAGGCGCGCGCGAATTCGCGGTGATCCTTGGCGAACTCGACCGGATCGGCCCCCAGCTTCCAGCACTGCTCGGCCTGCCGCAGCGACTTGGCACCGGCCGCGCCGCCGTCGACATGGCCGAACGCACCGCCACCCGCCGTCATGATCAGGTTGGAGTGGCCGAGATTGTCGAAGAAGCCCGGCATCCGCAGCGCATTCATGCCGCCCGAGATGATCGGCGTGGTCGGGTTGAGGCCGAGCCATTCCTGGTGGAAGTACGGACCATCGGCGGAGTCCTGCGTGATCATGAAGGCCGCGGTGCGGTCGGAGGCTTCGCCCTCCATCTTGCCGAAGCCCATGGTGCCGACGTGGATGCCCGAGGCGCCCTGCAAGCGAGCCATTTTCGACAGCACGAACGCCGTGTAGCCGCGCTTGCTCTGCGGCGAGGTCACGGCGCCGTGGCCGGCGCGGTGATAGTGCAGATACTGCTTCGGGAAGCGGCGACGCGCGGTGGTCACCGCCGCCGGGCCGGCGACGTAGCCGTCGACCAGGAAGGCGACGTGGTCGGCATTCTCGCCGAACGTCTCGAGGATGTACTCGCCGCGCGCCACCATCTCGTAGTGATCGTCGGCGGTGATGTTGAACGAGAACAGCTTGGCCTCGCCGGTCTTGTCCTGCGCGCGGCGCATCGCGTCGGCGACCGCCTGCACGGTGTCCTTGAACGGCGCGAACACCTGGTTGCCCTGCGGCTCGTCGTTCTTGATGAAGTCGCCGCCCAGCCAGAAATCGTAGCAGGCGTTGGCGAAGGGCTGCGGACGCAGGCCGAGCTTAGGCTTGATGATGGTGCCGACGATGAAGCCGCCGTCGACCACCGGCCGGCCGAGCACGCGCCACAGATCCTTGATCGTGGTCGACGGGCCGTCGAACAGCTTCAAGTAAGCCGGCGGCACGTAGAAGTCGTACATCTTGGCGTATTCGACGTCGCCCATGCCCTGGTTGTTGCCGATCGTCAGCGTCAGGAACGACGCGATCATGGCGCGGCCGTCGATCACGTTGCGGTCGAACAGTTCGATCGGATACGCGATCTTCATCAGCTGCTTGGCTTCGTCGATCTCGTAGACGAGCGCATCGACGCCGCGGGTGAAGTCGTCGGTGGTCGAGACTTCGACATTGGTGCCGGTGGAGGACTCCGCCGCGAAGTGCGCGGCGGTCTGGAGGAAATTGCCGAAGCCGTCCTTCGGCTTCATGATGTAGGCGCACAGCACGTGCCGTCCGCCCGCGATCAGATCGCTTTCCTTGAGGTTGAGGTTGGCGTAGCGATTGGACTGGTCCATGACGAACTCCTGAGTGCCGGCCATTGCCGGCGTGATGCATCCCGAACTTCACCGCGCAGACGCGCGGCCGCGCGGAGACCCCTCTCCCCCCGCGCGAATTCTCCCCCGGAATTCTTGAGCCCGCGGTTCATCCGCGGGTCGTGACCGCGCCGCGCTTATTCGGCGGCGCGAGCGACCTGGCCGATCTGCGGATCGAGCGCGCCGGACTTGTAGCGCTTGGCCATTTCCGACATCGGAACGACCTTGATCTTGCTGGCGTGGCCTGCGGTGCCGAACTGCTCGAAGCGCAGCCGGCAAACGTCGCGCATCGCATCCATCGCGGGCTTCAAGAACTTGCGCGGATCGAACTCCGCCTTGTTCTGGGTCGCAACCTTGCGGAACACGCCGGTCATCGCCAGGCGGCAGTCGGTGTCGATGTTGACCTTGCGGACGCCGTGCTTGATGCCGCGAACGATCTCCTCGACGGGAACACCAAAGGTCTGCGGCATCGCGCCGCCAAACTCGTTGAAGATGTCCTGCAGATCCTGCGGCACCGACGACGAGCCGTGCATCACCAGATGCGTGTTCGGCAGCCGCCGATGGATCTCCTCGACCACCTTCATGGCGAGCACGTCGCCGTCCGGCTTGCGCGAGAACTTGTATGCGCCATGCGAGGTGCCCATCGCGATCGCCAGCGCGTCGACCTTGGTGGCGCGCACGAAATCGACCGCCTGGTCGGGATCGGTCAGCAACTGCTCGCGGCTGACCTTGCCCTCGACGCCGTGGCCGTCTTCCTGCTCGCCACCGCCGTGCTCCAGCGATCCGAGCACGCCGAGCTCACCTTCCACCGAGGCGCCGACCCAATGCGCCATGTCGGTGACGCGGCGGGTGATGTCGACATTGTATTGATAGTCCGCCGCGGTCTTGGCGTCAGCCTTGAGCGAGCCGTCCATCATCACCGAGGTGAAGCCGTAGCGGATCGCGGTGGCGCAGGTCGCTTCGTCGTTGCCGTGGTCCTGATGCATGCACAGCGGGATGTCGGGATACATCTCGGCCAGCGCGTCGATCATCTTCGCCAGCATGATGTCGTTGGCGTAGGAGCGCGCGCCGCGCGACGCCTGGATGATCACCGGCGCATCGACCGCGGCCGCCGCCTCCATGATCGCCAGGCCCTGCTCCATGTTGTTGATGTTGAACGCGGGCACGCCGTAGCTGTGCTCGGCGGCGTGATCCAATAGCTGCCTCAGGGTGATACGCGCCATGATGTCTCCTACTGACTAACCGTGTGACGACGCTGCGGTCGTGAAGGACAAATGGGTTTCAATGCTTGCCGCGGGCGATCGCGCCCTTGGCGGCGTCCACCACCGCATCGGTGGTGATACCGAACTTCTGGTACAGCACCGGCGCGGGCGCCGAGGCGCCGAAGCCGGCCATGCCGACGAAGGCGCCGCCATCGCCGATCCAGCGCCGCCAATCGGTGTCGCGCGCGGCCTCGATGCCGACCCGCGGCGCGGTGCCGAGCACACCGGCCCGGTACGCGTCGTCCTGTTCGGCGAACAGTTCGAAGCACGGCGCCGACACCACGGCGGCCTTGATGCCGTCGGCCTCGAGCTTGCAGGCCGCTTCCAGCGCGAGTGAGACTTCCGAGCCGGTCGCGATCAGTGTGACATCGCGGGCGCCGGGATCGATGACCAAATAAGCGCCACGCGAAACCGGATTGTCGGTGACGCCGTTCGGCCGCGGCAGCATTGGCAGCGCCTGGCGGGACAGCGCCAGTACCGAGG
>NZ_JBMDXE010000222.1:0-4356 GCF_048594845.1 Rhodopseudomonas sp.
CGTGGCTTCGCTCCAGAGCGCATGCACAGAGAAAGCAAACAACGGAACAGCGCCCGGTGCTAATCGATGCGATGAGCCTGCTGATTAGCAATCGAACGATCTTGTTCGCGCCGCATTGCGACCTTATATGTGAGCGTCGTCAGCCTGCAAAAACGCCGCGGGGCGGCGCGCTTGTGTTTGCCGGCTTATTCATATAGAGTCTGTTTATTCGATTAGCCGCTGTGCCTTTCTGAACGCGCCCGCGGGCTCCTTCCCAAAGACATCGATTAGTTGAACGACGTCGCGTGATGGTCGCGCGGCGATAAGCTATGCTTTGGAGAATGGACTATGCCGACAGGCACCGTGAAGTGGTTTAATGGTCAAAAGGGTTTCGGCTTCATCGCGCCGAACGACGGCGGCAACGACGTGTTCGTGCACATCAGCGCGGTCGAGCGTGCCGGCCTTTCGGGCCTGGCCGAAGGTCAGAAGGTCAACTTCGACCTGAAGACCGACAAGATGCGCGGCAAGACCAGCGCCGAGAACCTCGAGCTGGCGTAATTCAGCGATCTGCCGCATCACGGATGTACTGAGCGGCGGACGACCTGACTTCGATGAGGCGCCCCGCCCGATCGGATCGATCGGGCGGGTATCGCCATGTGTGCAATTGTTACGTGCAATAATCACGTTGACCTATTCGGCCTGGAGCGCGGATCGCCTATCGTTTCGTCTGGACCAGGCCTGCAAGTGAGGAGATCGAGATGGTCGGCAAGAACGACACCGAACGCTCACCCACGAGCATCGAGCGCGCCCGCAAGAAGCAGCTCGCCCAGGAAGAAGGCTCGCGCATGATGGCGCAGTTCCAGCAGGAAGCGGTCGCGGTGCGCAAGAACATGGAGCGCCTGCGCGCCCTGCGCCTCGCCAAGGAAGAAGCCGAGGCCGAAGCCCAGGCAGACGCCGCTCCGGTGGCCGCCAAGAAAAAGGCGCGCAAGAAGGCGTGACGCACCGGCGGCGCGCCATGCGCGCCGGGTCCCGCTCATGTCATCGGCGGACCAGACGGCACAGGCCCCGGCCAGATCGACGATCGTCAGGAGTTGAGACATGGCCGTGCCCGACGACTTCCGACTGATCCGCGAGATTCATGAGGCCGGCGGACGGCGGCGGGTTTTCGGCGCGCGCGAGCAGAAGCAGTATGACGACCTCGTCGCGCTCGGCTGGCTGCAGCGGCTGTCGACGGACGCCAAATCCGCGCATTATCGTATCACCGAACGCGGCACCTCCGCCGCACTCAGAAGCTGACGCAGCTCGGCCGCATCGCCACCAGCACGCCCTGCTGTTTGAAGCGGCGCTTGTAGGCGTCGGCAATCTCAGTCAGCGCGGCGGCCTTTGCCGGATCCTCGGCGAACACCAGCATCACCAGCTTGGTTTTCTCGTGCACGATGCGGTCGCGCGCGGGGTCGTGCCACTGTCCGACGCCGTCGAGCACGGTGAAGCCGTCCGGGAATCGCGGCGTGATTTCGTCGGCGGCGAACCGCTTGAAGTCGGCGTCGCTGACGCCGAGCCGGTCGCCGATGTTGCGGCCGAACGCAAGTTCGGCGCTCAGCATCGGCCGCGCCGGCGGCAGGCATGCGGACGGCTGCAACGTCGTGCAGCCCGCCAGCGTCGCCGCACCGCCGCAGGCGATCAATACGCGCATCATCGCTCGCCCGGCTCTCATCTCAGCCTCGCCGCAACGTCTTGAGATAGGCGCACAGCATGTCGGCGACCGCGTCCGCATAGGCGGTGATCTCGGCCGCGCTGCGCGGGCGGCTGGAGAAATCCTTGCCGACCGCGGCGAGCGTCCGGCTGATCAGCTCGGCCGCGCGCGCCCGCGTCGCGTCGGCGCTGCGCGGCGCCGCCTCGCGCAGGAACGCCGCGATGGTGCCGTCCATCGCCTTGCGGGCTTTGCGGGCTTCGGGCGCGTCGCGATACAGCGGCGCGGCGTCGTCGAGCGCGCCGCGGACCTCCGCCTCGTCGCATTCGGAACGGATGAAGGCATGGACCAGCCGCCGCAGCCGCTGCGGCGGCGGATCGCCGCGATCCTCGAGAATGTCGCGCAGTATCGCCGAGGTCTGCTGCCACTCGTCGCTCTGCAGCCGGAACAGGATCGCGGCCTTGTTGGGGAAATACTGATACAGCGAGCCGACGCTGACGCCGGCTTTCTCGGCGACCCGCGCGGTGGTGAAACGCTGCGCGCCCTCCTTCGCCAAAACCTGAATAGCGGCCTCGAGAATGGCCGCGACCAGCTCCGCCGAACGCGCCTGCTGGGGCTGCTTTCGCGTGGAAAGTGAACCACTTCGGCGCTCGACCATCACCGCCCCGGGGAATGCGATTAGCGAATGCGACTATTTATTCGTATTTTTGGAGGCGCGCAACAACGCGCTGACGATCCCGGAGTAACCATGACGACCCTGACCACCGCCCCGCTCGCGCCGCTGCTGGCCCGCCTGTTCGCCGACGCCGACGCCCGCTCGCCGGCCGACGATCCGGCGCTCGCCGAGCTGATGAACGATCGCGACCGGCTGATGCGGAGCAAGACCGATTACCTCGCCTTCTACGAACGCATGAAGGAGCAGCCGCTCGCGGTGTCGCGCGACACCGGCGCGCTGCTCTACATGCTGGCGCGCAGCATCCGCGCGGCCAGCATCGTCGAGTTCGGCACCTCGTTCGGCATCTCGACGCTGCACCTCGCCGCCGCGCTCCGCGACAACGGCGGCGGCCGGCTGATCACCACCGAGTTCGAGCCCTCGAAACTGGCGCGCGCCAAGGCCAACCTCGTCGCCGGCGGGCTGGCCGACCTGGTCGAATGCCGCGTAGGCGACGCGCTGCAGACGCTGCGCGCCGATCTGCCGGAGCGGATCGACCTGGTGCTGCTCGACGGCGCCAAGGCGCTGTATCCGGACGTGCTGGCGCTGCTGGAGAGCCGGCTCGCGCCCGGCGCACTGATCGTCGCCGACAATGCGGACTACGCGCCGGATTATCTGGCGCGAGTCCGCGATCCGGCCTGCGGCTACATCTCGGTGCCGTTCGCCGAGGATGTCGAGCTGTCGATGCGTCTGCACTGAGTATCAGGCCTCATTCGAGGCATATGCCGGCATCGCTGGCCGTAAGCGTTCGACGTCAGCCAACGCGCTCAACGATCCCCGCGGTCGGAGTGCGTCGGTTGCGCCCTCTGGCCGATCAGGGGATCAGCCTGGAGAGACGCTATGGCGATCCTGTCGACCGTTCCATCGCGCCGCGCGAGATTGCGCGCCGCCTGTCATCATCTGGCGTTTCGCGCCGCCGAGGCGCTGATCACGCTGATCGCCGGCCTGCCGCCGCATGCATCGCCGACCACGCTGCCGGCACTCGCCGCCGGACAATTACTGCTGGCGTTAGTCCGCTCCGTGCTCGCCGCCCGCGCATCACGCGCGCCGCACTGGCTCCCGCGTCGCGAAAATCACCGCGAGCAGCGCGCAGCTCATCACCGCGGTCGAGACGTAGCCGTTGGTGTGCAGCAGCCCGGCGGCAAACAGCACGCCGCCGATCGCCGAGCCGATCGCCTGGCCGAGATACAGCACCGAGGTGTTGAGCGAGACCGTCGCGCCGGCGAGCGCCGGGTCGGCCATCACCAGCCGCACCTGCTGCATCGAATTCGACGCCGCAAAGCCGAGCCCCCAGACCGCCACCGCCGCCGCCATCACCATGAAATGCCCGGCGCCGAAGGTCCATCCGGCGATGCCGGCGAGCATCAGCGAGGTGAACAGCGCGGACGTGTTGTAGGAGCCCCAGCCATCGACGATGCAACTTGCGATTACGCTGCCGACGAAGCCGCAGACGCCGTAGATCGCGAACACCAGTCCGATCTCGGCGGGGCCGGCGCCGGTCAGCCCGGTCAGCAGCGGCCCGAAATACGTGAACACGACGAACTGTCCCGAAGTCTGCAGCGACGACACGCCGAGCAGCGTCAGGATGCGGCGGCTGCGGCCGACCGCGGCCCAGGTCTTCAGATCGACCGGCGCGGCGCTCAGCCCGCCCGGCAGCCGCGCCCAGACCAGAACGAAGCTGACGAGGCCGATCGCGCCGATCATCGCGTAGGCGCCGCGCCAGCCGAAATGGCCGGCCGCGAAGGTGATCAGTGGCACACCGACCGCCACCGCCAGCGACCAGCCGAGAAACACATAGGCCATGGTGCCGCCGCGCTTTTCGATCGGCACGATCAGCGCCGCCGCGCCCGCGGCCTGCGGCGTGTACAGCGCCCCGACCGAGAGCATCGCCAGCCGCAGCACCAGCAGCACCGCGTAGTTCGGTGCGAAGGCCGAACCGAGATTGCCGAGTGCCATCACCAGCACGGTAGCCGCC
>NZ_JBMDXE010000223.1:0-6144 GCF_048594845.1 Rhodopseudomonas sp.
CAGGAAAAGGGGCAGCCGCGATTGGTCTCCCAGACGCCGACCCCGTTCCCGAAGAGAATCTTCGACACCGTCGCGTCCGGCCCGCGCCTGCTCGGCACGAAGAACAAGTCCGACCTCGCCGACGTCGTCGAGAAGGCGCTCCGCGGCGCCGCCCTGTGGGACGAGGTCAAGGACCGCCTCGATGCCTCCGGTCTCGGCCTGTCGGGCGGCCAGCAGCAGCGCCTGTGCATCGCCCGCACCATCGCGGTGCGGCCGGAAGTGATCCTGTTCGACGAGCCGTGCTCGGCGCTCGATCCGATCTCGACCGCCAAGATCGAGGAGCTGATCGACGAACTGAAGGAAGACTACACGATCGCGATCGTGACCCATAACATGCAGCAGGCGGCCCGCGTCTCGGAGTCGACCGCCTTTATGTATCTCGGCGAACTGATCGAGTTCGGGCCGACCAACAAGATCTTCACGTCGCCGAACGATCGGCGGACGCAGGACTACATCACCGGCCGGTTCGGCTGACGCGCCAGGCGCGAGGAGAAACGACATGGGCTTCGAGCACACCACCAAGGCGTTCGACGGCGACCTGCAGGAACTCACCCGCATGGTGGCCGAGATGGGCGGCCTGGCCGAGCGTCAGATCGTCGACTCCGTCGACGCGCTGGTCCGGCGCGACATCGCGCTCGGCGCGCGCGTGGTTGCGGCCGATCAGGAGATCGACCAGATGCAGCGCTCGATCGAAGAGCGCGCGGTTCTGACCATTGCGCGGCGCCAGCCGATGGCAATCGATCTGCGCGAGATCGTGGGCGCGATGCGGGTTGCGACCGACCTCGAGCGGATCGGCGACCTCGCCAAGAACATCGCCAAGCGCGTCAACGCGATCGACAGCGACTTCCACCCGCTGAAGCTGATCCGCGGCCTCGAGCACATGACCGACCTCGTGCAGTCGCAGGTCAAGGCGGTGCTCGACGCCTACACGGCGCACGATCTGCCGGCCGCCATGGTGGTGTGGAACGGCGACGAGGAAGTCGACGCGATCTGCACCTCGCTGTTCCGCGAACTGCTGACCTACATGATGGAAGATCCGCGCAACATCTCGTTCTGCATCCATCTGATGTTCTGCGCCAAGAACATCGAGCGGATCGGCGATCATGCCACCAACATCGCCGAGACGGTGTTCTACATGATCGAAGGCCAGCAGATCCTGGACAAGCGCCCGAAGGGCGACATGACCACCTTCGCCAGCGCCACGCCTGGCAACTGACAACCGCGTCGGCCGCTGACCAGCGGATACGCGACGATCGACGGAAGATGAGGATCACATATGGGCGCGCGCATTCTGGTAGTTGAAGACGAGGAAGCGCTGACCACGCTGCTGCGTTACAATCTCGAATCCGACGGCTACGACGTCGAAACCGTCGCTCGCGGCGACGACGCCGATACGCGGATGAAGGAGCGGATTCCGGATCTCGTGGTGCTGGACTGGATGCTGCCGGGCCTGTCCGGCATCGAACTGTGCCGCCGCCTGCGTGCCCGGCCGGAGACCAAGCAGCTCCCGATCATCATGCTGACCGCGCGCGGCGAGGAAAGCGAGCGGGTTCGCGGGCTGGCCACCGGGGCCGACGATTACATCGTCAAGCCGTTCTCGGTTCCGGAGCTGCTGGCGCGGGTGAAAGGCCTGCTGCGGCGCGCGGCGCCGGAACGTCTCGCCACCGTGCTGGCTTACGGCGATCTCGAACTCGACCGCGACAAGCGCCGCGTCGCGCGTTCCGGCCGGCCGATCGATCTCGGTCCGACCGAATATCGCCTGCTCGAGTTCTTCCTGGAGCATCCGGGCCGCGTGTTCAGCCGCGAGCAGCTGCTCGACGGCGTCTGGGGCCGCGACATCTACATCGACGAGCGGACCGTGGACGTTCACATCGGCCGCCTGCGCAAGCTGCTCAACCCGGGCCGCGAACAGGACCCGATCCGCACCGTCCGCGGCGCCGGCTACGCGCTCGACGACCGCTTCGCCAAGGTCGAAGGCAGCCCGTCGTAGTTGTTAGTTCGGTCGCGACGGCTTACCCCGTCGCATTCGTTTCAGCCGCGGCTTCAGCCCCACATCGCAACGTCATCCTCCGCGAAAGCGGAGGATCCAGTATCGCCGTGATTGGGTGGGGAGTAACGAGCGCTCTGGAATGCTGGGTCGCCCGCCTTCGCGGGCGATGACAGCTTTGCAGTGCCGAGCCGCGACGCACCCGAGTTCCGCTCTGCAGCGCTGATGTCAGTGCCCTCTCCCCTCGTGGGAGAGGGCGGCCTCGGCGTCGGCCACGGATGCTGTCGGGTGAGGGGCGGGCGCCTCGATCGTGGCAAACCCTCACCCGCGCTCGCTTCGCTCGGGCACCCCCTCCCGCAAGGGAGAGGGAGAAGACGATGTTCGATGTTTGGGAGGAGTAACTAGCGCTCCTGATACTGGTTCGCCGCTTTCGCGGCGATGACAGCATCGAGCGTTGGCGCGACAGAGGTTGCCCAGCGGAGCTAACGAGGGGCAAGCGCGCCCGCGGCTGTTACCGCGTGGTCTTCGGAGCGGCGCGGCGGCGGTCGCCGACGGGCTGGTAGGCGATGCGCGAGTGGTGGGCGCAGTAGGGCAGGCCGGGCAGCGATTTGCCGCCGCAGAAGAAGAATTCCGGATTGCTCGGATCGCCGATCGGCCAGTGGCAGGTGGCCTCGTTGAGCTCCAGCAGCGACAGCCGCTGGTTCATCGGCACCACGTTGTCGTAGGTCACCGGCTCCGGCTCGGCCTCGACTTCGAACACATGCGCCAGCGCGGTGTTGCCGCGCGCCACCGGCCGTGTGACCCGCATCATATGCTGGGCCGGACGCGCCTTGCGCGGGCGCGGGGCGGCAGAGGTCGGGCTCTTGGCCCGGCCCGACAGGCCGAGACGGTGGACCTTGCCGATCACGGCGTTGCGCGTCACGTTGCCGAGCTCCGCGGCAATTTGACTCGCCGACAGCCCGCCTTCCCATAATTTCTTCAACTGCTCGACGCGCTCGTCCGTCCAGGTCAATGCCGTCATCGTTCTATCCCTTCCTGCCGCGCGGCGCTGGTTCAGCGCGGAACCGCGGCTGTGAGGTCGTCCAATTGTCTTGCCGGCAGAATCCCTTAGCCCTCGCCGGACGACCGTTGCCGCCCGGGCGATACGCACCCACCAAGAGCTCAATAAGGATTACAAACCGCGCACGAGATGTCGTACCCGACAGCCAAAACGCTACAATATGCCGTGACTCACGCGCAAGAGTCAGACCTGGTGCGTCCACACCTTCTCATCAAGTGAGTCATAACCGTCACAGCGGCGATGTCGTGGCAGCCCCGACGCAGGTCGTTGAAAGCCCCGGTTGACAGGCACTTCAGCGCACCTAGAATGTCCCTACGTGCCGCCTGGAAAGGCGGCACGTTTCGTTTTCGGGGTACGTTGGCCCGCGACCGCGGCTCAAGCGGTCGGGCGGCGGCCCGCTTTTTCCGATTGGATCGGCCATGTCGAGCGCAGCTTCTACGTCCCATCTTTTGCCGGTATTCGCCAGGGCGGACGTCGCCTTCGAGCGCGGCGAGGGCGTCTGGCTGCACGGGACCGACGGCGAGCGCTATCTCGACTTCACCAGCGGCGTCGCGGTCAATTCGCTCGGCCACTGTCATCCGCATCTGGTCGAGGCGCTGCAGCAGCAGGCGACGCGCCTTTGGCACATGTCCAATTTGTTCAAGAGCCCGGACGGCGAGCGGTTGGCGGCGCGGCTGTGTGAGCAGAGCTTTGCCGACAAGGTGTTCTTCGCCAATTCGGGCGCCGAGGCGATGGAATGCGCGCTGAAGATGGCGCGGCACTATCACTTCTCGAAGGGCAATCCCGAGCGCACCCGGATCATCACCTTCGAGGGCGCATTCCACGGCCGCACGCTGGGGACGCTCGCCGCGACCGGCTCGGCCAAGTATCTCGAAGGCTATGGCGAGCCGCTCAGCGGTTTCGACCAGGTGCCGCTCGGCGACATCGAGGCGGTGAAGAAGACGATCGGCCCGAATACGGCCGCTATCCTGATCGAGCCGCTGCAGGGCGAGGGCGGCGTGCGCTCCCCGGAAGTCGCGTTCTTCCGCGCCTTACGTGAGCTGTGCGATCAGCACGGCCTGCTGCTGATTTTCGACGAGGTGCAGACCGGCATGGGCCGCACCGGCGAGCTGTTCGCCTACAAGCGGATCGGCGTTACGCCCGACCTGATGTCGCTGGCGAAGGCGCTCGGCGGCGGCTTCCCGATCGGCGCGTGCCTGGCGTCCGCCGAGGCGGCCACCGGCATGGCGCCCGGCTCGCACGGCTCGACCTTCGGCGGCAACCCGCTGGCGGTGGCCTCGGCCAACGCCGTGCTCGACGTCATGCTGAAGCCGGGCTTCTTCGATCACGTGAAGAAGATCTCGCTGCTGCTGAAACAGAAGCTCGCCGGCGTCGTCGATCGCTTTCCGAAGGTGCTGAGCGAAGTCCGCGGCGAGGGGCTGCTGATCGGCCTCAAGGCGGTGGTGCCGTCGACCGATCTGGTCGCCGCGCTGCGCGACCAGAAACTGCTCACCGTCGGCGCCGGCGATAACGTCGTTCGCCTGCTGCCGCCATTGATCGTCAGCGAGGCCGAGATCGAAGAGGCCGTGACGCGGCTGGAGCAGGCCTGCACGGTGCTGAGCGGCCAAGCCGTGCAGCGGGAGGCGGTGTGATGAGCAAGCTCCCGACCCCGCGGCATTTCCTCGACCTCACCGAGGTGCCGACGTCCGAATTGCGCAACATGCTGGCCGCGTCGGTGTCGATGAAGGCCAAGCGCAAGGCTGGCGCGATCGACGACAAGCCGCTCGCCGGCAAGACACTGGCGATGATCTTCGACAAGCCCTCGACCCGCACCCGCGTGTCGTTCGATGTCGGCATGCGCCAGCTCGGCGGCGAGTCGATCATGCTGACCGGGCAGGAGATGCAGCTCGGACGCGGCGAGACGATCGCCGACACCGCGCGAGTGCTGTCGCGCTTCGTCGACATCATCATGATCCGCATCCTCAATCACGACGCGCTGCTCGAGCTCGCCGCCAACGCCACCGTGCCGGTGATCAACGGCCTGACCCGCAAGTCGCATCCGTGTCAGGTGATGGCCGACGTGATGACGTTCGAGGAGCATCGCGGCTCGATCAAGGGCGCGACCGTGGCCTGGACCGGCGACGACAACAACGTGCTGGCGTCGTTCGCGCACGCCGCGCAGCGCTTCGATTTCAAGCTCAACGTCGCCACCCCGCCGCAACTCGCGCCCAACAAGGCGCTGCGCGACTGGATCAAGTCCAGCGGCGCGGCGATCAATCTCGGCAACGATCCGGAAGAAGCGGTGCGCGGCGCCGATTGCGTCGTCACCGACACCTGGGTGTCGATGGGCGACAAGGACGGCGAGCATCGCCATAACCTGCTGAAGCCCTATCAGGTCAACGCCAAGCTGATGTCGCTCGCCCACAAGGACGCGATCTTCATGCACTGCCTGCCGGCGCATCGCGGCGAAGAAGTCACCGACGAGGTGATCGACGGGCCGCAGTCGGTGGTGTTCGACGAAGCCGAAAACCGCCTGCACGCGCAGAAGGGCATTCTGGCCTGGTGCCTGGGCGCGGTGGCGTAGTTACTCCTTCATTTCGAGCGGAGCGCTCGCGGTCCCCTTTCCCTTGTGGGGCCCGCTTGGAGGGCCGAAATGTTCGGCTGCCGAGTCCTCAACTCGTCGTCCCCGCGCAGGCGGGGACCCATATCCCCTGGCCTTGCACGTGAAAGAAGGCCTCTGCCCTAGGGCTTCAATCGAGATGCTGCGGCGTATGGGTCCCCGCCTTCGCGGGGACGACACGCGGAGAGGCCCGACAAAGCCCCCTCATGGAGGGCCCCGCGAACGAAGAGGCCACGCCGCGGCAACGCAGCCATTCACCCTTCAGCTCAGCCCTTCCGATCCCCGCCTCCCGCCCCCAGATAAGCGCCCATGACCACACAGACCCCCGCTCCCCACACTTCCGAAACGCCTATCCGCGCGCCGTCGGCGGTTCCGATCGACGACAGCGTGCTGCCGTTCGAAGTCGGGCCGCTCGATCTGCGCGGCCGGCTGACGCGGCTCGGCCCGGCGCTCGACGAA
>NZ_JBMDXE010000224.1:0-5990 GCF_048594845.1 Rhodopseudomonas sp.
CTCGCCCTACTTCGTCACCAACGCCGACAAGATGCGCGTTGAAATGGATGACGCCTACATCCTGATCAACGAGAAGAAGCTGTCGTCGCTGAACGAGCTGCTGCCGCTGCTCGAAGCCGTCGTGCAGACCGGCAAGCCGCTGCTGATCGTCGCCGAAGACGTCGAAGGCGAAGCGCTCGCCACCCTCGTCGTCAACCGCCTGCGCGGCGGCCTGAAGGTCGCGGCCGTCAAGGCTCCGGGCTTCGGCGATCGCCGCAAGGCCATGCTGCAGGACATCGCGATCCTGACCGGCGGCCAAGCGATCTCGGAAGACCTCGGCATCAAGCTGGAAAACGTCACCCTGCAGATGCTGGGTCGCGCCAAGAAGGTGATGATCGACAAGGAAAACACCACGATCGTCAACGGCGCCGGCAAGAAGCCGGACATCGAGGCCCGCGTTGCCCAGATCAAGGCGCAGATCGAAGAGACTACTTCGGACTACGACCGTGAGAAGCTGCAGGAGCGTCTGGCCAAGCTCGCCGGCGGCGTCGCGGTGATCCGCGTCGGCGGCGCGACCGAGGTCGAGGTGAAGGAGCGCAAGGATCGCGTTGATGACGCGATGCACGCCACCCGCGCCGCGGTCGAAGAAGGCATCGTCCCGGGCGGCGGCGTCGCGCTGCTGCGTGCCTCCGAGCAGCTCAAGGGCCTGCGTACCAAGAACGACGACCAGAAGACCGGCGTCGAGATCGTGCGCCGCGCCCTCTCCGCGCCGGCCCGCCAGATCGCCATCAACGCCGGCGAAGATGGCTCGGTGATCGTCGGCAAGGTGCTCGAGAAGGAGCAGTACAACTGGGGCTTCGACTCGCAGTCCGGCGAGTACGGCGACCTGGTCAAGAAGGGCATCATCGACCCGACCAAGGTGGTCCGCACCGCGATCCAGAACGCCGCGTCGGTCGCAGCCCTGCTGATCACCACCGAAGCGATGATCGCCGAACTGCCGAAGAAGAACGCCGGCGGCCCCGCGATGCCCCCGGGCGGCGGCATGGGCGGCATGGACTTCTAAGCGACGAAGTCGTCCCGGGGGCAGCGCAGCACGCAGTGGTGCGCTGCAGACCCGGGATCCCCATCGCAGAAACAACGAAGCCCGGGAGCAATCCCGGGCTTTTTTGTTGCTAAGAGCGAAGCGTACAAGTGAAGCCTGCCCAGAGGCGACCTCCCCATGCCGTAGCGCCTCGCGCCTGGCGAGGATCAAGCGATCGAGGATCGCCGAAGCTCCTTTCTTGCAGCTTGCACAAGCGCGATTAGTATGAAGCAGATGATCCGCAGGAATCTCACCTTAGATGAATTACCTTTTCCGCCCGCGCTACTCGAAGCGCCGCGGCAGTTTGGCACGTGGTCCCAAGACAGGATGCTCACCGAACAGAGCGAAAGCACACCAACAAGACCGCTGTACCATTTCACGCGCGAGACAGGTCTCCGGGGAATTCCATCCAACCAGCGGCCATGGTTCTTCAGTCATCAGCAACAAACCGACCCGCGAGAATTCGAATATGCGCTTAGCATCGCACGAGATGTACTTCGAACGGTCGGACAGACCGGAGACTTCTTTACACACGCCTTCTGCGATTGCGTCGATGATATGATTGAGACGAACGGCCTTGCCAGCCCATTCGAGTTCTACCTGCTCAGTCTTACTGGCCACCGCGATCATGGTCCGCAATGGAAGCAATATGCCGACGGCGGGCGCGGCTACGCGATCGGATTTGCCCCTTCTCTCTTTCGACCCGACCGGAACGAATTGTATGAAGAAGCCAACAAGAATCTGCACATAGGCCGCGTGATCTATGGCGGCGATGCCATCGCTGCTCGACATCGGCTTGCAATCCAAAGCGCGGCGGCCATAACAAGCCGCATAGGCAATGCGCACACAGATTTGGTCCATCAAGTACGGTGCAGCAACTATCTGGCGACTATGGCCCGCGAGTTTATCGCATCTCAACTCATCTGGAATTGTCTTACAGCTAAAGAGGAACGCTTCTCGGACGAGCGCGAGACCCGAGGGATTATCTTGAACGTCAAAGCGAAATTCGACCCCTATCGCCACATCATTAACGGTCGCCATTACGTCGAACATGAGATGGGCCTAAAGGCTCCAGATGCGATTACGGAGATCCTCATTGGCCCGCGCGCGCCTGTTGACGCTGAAGAACAAATAAGGAGCCTTCTCAATTCCGAAGGCTATTCCACTGCCATCCCGGTCGTGAGGTCGACAGCAGTAGTTTGATAGGTGCAGAACAGCAACTCGCAGAACGGAATTGAGAGCGCATTCCGCTTACCCCTCCCTCACCCCTTCCCCTTCACCGGCTCAAAGCTAATCTTCAGCCGATGCCCCGTCGCCTTGGCGAAGCGGAGCAGCGTTCGCGTTGAGGGGTGGCCGCGGCCGCTTTCCAGGCGGGCGAGGGTGCTTGGCGTAGTGTCCATGCGGCGCGCGAGTTCGGCTTGGCTGAGGCTGGCGCGGCGGCGCGCGTTGGCGATTGCGGCGATCACCATGAACTCGTCTTCAAGCGATTGATAGGCCGCGCGGTACTTGCGGTCCCGGCTCCAGGCCTTGTGTAGATCCTTGATCTTGGTCATCGCGTTGCAGCGCCCTGATTTCGGCATCGTCGTTGGAATCGAACGCTCGATCGATCACCGCGTCAAATCGCATCATCGCAAAAGAACGATACCGTCGCCCTTGCTGCGTCCGTCAGCGCCGTCGGCCCGATTGCGCTTCGCTGCGTCCCGGCTACAGATGAGCCCGACGCCGCCACACATCGAGGCCCCATGCCCCCGCTCCCGCCCCCGTCCCATCTCGCGCAACTCGAAGGTGAACTCGCCGATCTCGGGCCCGACGTCATGCAAGTCGAAGAGCTCGACGGCTTCATCGCGGCGCTGCTGGTCTGCCCCGAGATGATCAAGCCCGGCGACTGGCTGCCGGCGGTGTGGGGCGGCAACGCGGACGAACCGGCGCCGTTCACCGACCTCGATCACGCCAACGCCATCTTCGGGCTGATCATGCAGCACTACAACGAGGTCGCGACGACGCTGGCCGAACACCCGGAGCGCTACCGACCGCTGATGCCCGGGACCGATACCGAGCACGCCGTCTGGGAGCCGTGGATCGACGGCTTCGGAGCAGCCCTCGACATGTGGCCGGAGCATTGGGAGCGCCTCCAGGAGGCCAACGACGCGACCCGCGCGGCATTCGACGGCCTGTCGCGATTGGTCGACATCTCCTCAATGATCGTCGACATTTCCGCCGCCGACCGCGAGGTGCTGGCGACAACCGCCGCCGACAAAGTCACCGAGTGGCTCCTCACCCTGAACACCTGGCGCATCGCCCATGACCCGTCGCCCCGCACCATCGAATGGGGCCCGCCAACGCCCCAGCCGCTCCCGCCCGATACGAAGCGGACCAAAATCGGCCGCAACGAGCCCTGCCCGTGCGGGTCAGGGAAGAAATACAAACGCTGCTGTGGAATGAACTGAGGCGCGTAAGCGCGGCGGCCGCCGGATGCCAATACACCCGGCGGCTGAGTTAGCGGCTTAGAACGTCACACGCAGATTGGCGCGGACGCCCTGGTCGGAAATGCCGGTGCCGACCTGGCCGGAGTAATTGACGCTGATGGCGGTGGTCGGTGTCAGCGCGGTGCCGAGCCCGGCCTCGAACACGGCGACGTCCTGCGCCAGCGGCACGCCCGACACCGTGAAGGCGCTGCTGCCAGCGAACGCATTGGTCGCGGTGGGGGTGACGTGGTTCAGCGTGTGGCGCCAGCCGACCATGCCGTTCGTGGTCAGCACCACCGCGCCGACCTCGAATGCGCCCTTGGCGCGCAGGCCGAGCGTGGTGAAGGTCGCGTCGGTCGTGTCGCTTGCGCTGATCAGCGCCGCAGCCCCGCCCTTCTCGGTGAAGCCCGACGTGGCGAGGTTCACGTAAGCGATGCCGGCGAACGGCTGTAGCGCGGCGTGGCCGAGTTCGATGTTGTAGCCGATATCGCCGTACACCTGCGTGGTGCGGGCATTGTAGTCCGCGATCAATCGATCGGCGAAGCCCGCCAGCGCGACGTTGCGGCTCGAGGTCAGTTCGTGCCAGGCGTGATTGACGCCGAGGCCGAGCGCGACCGCGTTCCAGTTGCCGCCGCCATAGGCGCCGATGCTGTAGGTGTCGCCCGACACCGAACCGCGGTCGCCGTCGAGGCTGATGCTGGTGTTGCCGTAACCGCCGACCACGCCGAGCCGCAGCGCGTTGAAGACTTCGCCGTCGGCACCGAACAGAATGCCGCCGGTGTTGCGGCGGACGCCGGTCGCATTGCCATTGCCGTCGGTCTTGGCCCAGGAGCCGTAGCCCAGCGCCCACACCGACGTATCGGGCCCGCGCTGAGCCGACTGCAACTGCTGCGTCGTCGCTTCGCGCACGAAGCGGCTGTCGTCGAGCAGCGCCGTCTTGGCCGAGGCGTAGGCCTCGCCCGAGACTTGATCGAACGCCGCACGGGCCGCGCCGTCAGTCGACGACATCGCCACCGCAGGGCGCAGTCCGTTGCCGCTCGCGAGACTCTGCAGGCCGCTCGCCGCCGCACGCTGATTGAGCGTCAGCGCCGCATCGGCAAAGCCGCGGGTCTGAGCCGCGCCAACATAGACATGGGTCGGATCGTAGCTGGCGGTCAGCGTATAGAAAGTCGAGATGAACGTATCCCCGGTCAATGTGTAACGACCGCTGACGCCACCGGTAGCGCTGAGCACGGTGTAGCGCGCATCCAGCGCATAAGGACCGGCGCCATAGCGCGAGACGTTGAGGATCGCACCATTGTCGATGGACGCGGTGCCGCTCACCGCGACGCGGTCCGACACCGTGCTGCCCGGCACCAGTTCGGCATTGTAGGTCGAGCCTGCCGCCTGATGATAATTGCCCGCCACCGTCAGCGTGCCGGGGCTATTGCCGGGCGCGATCGTCGCGCCGGCCTGGGCATCGACGCCGCCGACCGTGCCCGAGCCCGACAGCACGGCGCCGCTCTGCACCGTGATCGTCGCGGCGATCACGCCGGACATCGTCAGAATGCCACCGGAGACGTCGACAGTGCCGGTGAACCCCGACGAGTTGCCGGTCAGCGTCGTGGCGCCGGCGAGCGCAAGGATGGTGCCGCTGCCGACGATATCCGACGCCAGCGTATAGTTCGACGAGGTGTGGTTGAACACGAGCTGGCCGATCCCATCGCCGAACACGATGCGCGGCGCCGTGACGACGCCGGGTGCCGCGGCGGCCGAGCCGCTCGCCGCACCGATGGCGAGCACGCCCTGCCCCTGCAACGCGTAGCCGATGCGGACCTCATTGTCGGCCCGGATCTCGCCGCCGTTCGACACCACCACGGTGCCGCTGCCGTTGTAGCCGACGTAGAAATTCCCCAGGATGCTCTGCGTCGGATTGGCCTTCGCCCACAGCCGCGAACCGCTGCCGCTGACATTGATCAGGCCCTGCGAATGCGGGTCCATGCCCGCGCCCACGGTGCCGGACGTCACCACGGCGCCGTCCGTGACGTTCAGGACACCGTTGCCGTTCATCGGGTCGACGTCTCGAAAGCCGTTCTGGCCGCCCACATAGATACGTTGATCAGTCTCGACCACCGTGCCGCGGCCGGTGAAGGTCCCGGTCGTCAGGAAGTCGCCACCCGGCCCGAGATAGATGCCGCTGGCGTAGAGATAGGCGCCGTTGGAAACGGTGACGTTGCCGCCCCCCGGGCTGAGCCATGCCCCCGCATTCCAATCATTGGGATCGCCGATCTCCACATGCGTGCCGGCGTCCTTGATGACGATGTTCGCGCCCAGGGACGAAGAATAGATGCCGACATTGCGGATATACGCCGCCGCGCCGTTGGAAATGGTGAGGCTGCCGGACGAGCCTTCGGTGCGGGCAACGTCGACGCCGCCGGTGCTGGTCCACACCGTTCCCGGCCCGCTCACCTCGAGAGAGCCCTGAC
>NZ_JBMDXE010000225.1:0-8191 GCF_048594845.1 Rhodopseudomonas sp.
GGTGTTCGTCGCGCAGCACTTTGTAGAGCGGAAACGGGTCGGCATCGACCGCGGGCGAATAGGGATCGAAGGCGAACATCGGGCGATTTCCTCGAGTGCTGATGCGGCTGCTCCTCCCATCGCGTCATGGCCGAGCTTGACCCGGCCATCCACGACAACAGGCACCGCGCCGCTTGGCTTCGTGGATGCCCGGGTCAAGCCCGGGCATGACGGTTGTTGTGGAGTGGCCTCCGCGGGCCAAACTAACGACGCCGCTTCACCACCAGCGTCGCAGCCGGGATCAGGTCCCGGCCTCACGCCGCCTTCGCTAGCCGCGGCCGGTTCTCGATCAGCATGATGCCCGATGCGGTGTTGGAGATCGGCAGATGATAGTTGCGGTGCAGTTCGCGCACGTCGCCGGTCAGCGCGCCGCGCATCGCGACCCAGTTCATCACTTCGACGCCCTGGCTGCCGGCGAGTTCGACCAGCTGATGCGGATCGATGTCGAGCAGGCTGTCGATGTCGCCGGTCATCGCGTCCATGCAGCGGCGGTCGAACGCGGTGTTGATGAAGCCGGCGCGCTCGCCCTCGAGCTGATGCGACAGCCCGCCGGTGCCGATCACCACCACCTTGAGGTCTTCCGGATAGGATTCGATCGCGCGGCCGATCGCCTGGCCGAGCTTGAAGCAGCGCCGTAGCGACGGCAGCGGATGCTGCACGGTGTTGACCACCACCGGCACGGTCGGGATCGCATGCGCCCGCTCGCGGAAGAACAGCTCCATCGGCAGGCTGTAGGCGTGATCGACCAGCATCTCCTGACAAGTCACCGGATCGAACTCGGCGCTGACCAGCGTGTCGATGATGTGCCACGACAGCGCGGTGTCGCCGCGGAATGGCTCGCGCACCGGAATGCCCCAGCCCTCGTCCTCGTTGCGATATTCCGGCGCGGCGCCGATCGCGAAGGTCGGCATCTTGTCGAGAAAGAAGTTGAGGCCGTGATCGTTGTAGATAACCACCGCGGCGTCGGGCCTATTGGCGTCGAGCCAGCGGCACGGCGCGTCGAAGCCGTCGAAGAATGGCGCCCAGTACGCGTCCTTCTGCAGGCCCTTGGCGATGGCGCCGCCGATCGCCGGCACGTGCGATGCGGCGAGGCCGCCGATGATCGTCGCCATGATCAGGTGTCCCTCGCGGCCAGCAACTTCGCCTTGAATTGTTCGACCGTCAGCCCGGTCTGCAGCGCGCCGATGTCCTGCATGTTGAGGCCGAGGATGCCGGCGAATTTCGCCAAGTAGTAGGCATTGCCGCCGAGCTCGAGCAGCTTGAGGAGATCGCGCTTGAGCAGCGCCTCTGTCTGCGCCGCGGTGAGACCATAGCGCGCGCAATACGCCGCCTCGTCGCGCACGAATTCAGCGCGGTTGGCGGCGTCGTTGAAGGAGAAGCACATCTTGTCGAGGGCGTAGCCCTTCTGCGCGGCTTCGGGGCCGAAGATCGGCGTGCCGAAAATTTCACGACGAGGGTTGGGTGGTCTGCCCGCCGCACTCACCGCTGCCTGGCTGGTCGCCTGCCCCATGCCCGCTCCTCCCGATCGCCTGCCACCCTGCGGCGGCGTTTCGCGAACGATAGGCGGGCGCGGCTACCCTGGATTGAGCCAAATCAAATGATTGTTTCGTCGCCCTCAGACGCGGCCGCGCCACCAGACGCGCAGCCGCTGCACCAGCCCGATCCGCGGCGCGCCATCCAGCGGCTGCTCCAGCGCCAGCGACGGGGCGTCGGCGAGGTCGGCGACCGGTTCGTCGGACACGGGCTGGGGAGGCTCGCCATGCTCAAGCTCGGGCAGTGTTGCTGCCGCCGCGGCGAGCACCAGCGGACCGACCTGGGACAGAAAGGCCTGCTCATAGCCGCGAGTCAGCCGCTGCGTCGCGTCATGCAGCGGCAGCCAATCGACCGCACTGATGTCCTTCATCAACGGCCGGCTCGGCGTCACGTCCGCGTCCATCCGCCAGAAATGCACCACCTTGGAGCGGCCGGCGACCTCGTAGGCGAGCGTACCGAGAAACTCGTGCACCGTGACCAGATGGCCGGTTTCCTCGATCGCCTCACGCTCGGCGGCGGCACGCGGCGTTTCACCGATCTCCAGCTTGCCTTTCGGCAGCACCCAGTCGCCGCGTTTGCGCATGCGGACGACCGCGAACAGCGGCGCGCCGCCGCTTCGCACCACGATCCCGCCTGCCGCCAGCACCGGTGGTCGCAATTCCAATCCCCTCTCCGGGCCATTCGCCCAAGCGCCCGTGATCTCGCGTTCTCACCGGAACACCGCCGGTTCAGTGTCCCTGCCCCAATATAGGATGGGCTCAAGTCCGGATCGAGACGGAAGCCGGCGGCGGCACGCGCAGCACCGTAATGCGTGAGGCCGGCAGGGCGCGATCCGGCTGCGACGCACCAGTTTCGTCCGCGCGAGGTTGCCCGCAATTGGAACGGGCTGCACAACATACCGCCATGCCGCACGACTTTAGATATGTAAAACTGTTTTAAGTAGAACCGCCAAAGGGTGGGATGATGGCGATCGACTTCACGCTGACTTCGTATCAGCGCCGCCTGCAACGGATCGCCCGCGAATTCGCCAACGAGATCCTCGCGCCGCTGGTCGGTGCCGCCGACGAGGAGAGTGATCCGCAACGGGCGTTTCAGGCGGTCAAGGGCGCCTACGTCGAGAGCTACAAGCTGGGCTTCGCCACCGGCTTCATCCCGAAGAAGTATGGCGGCGGCGGAATTTCCAATCTCGATTTGCAGATCGTTGTCGAGGAAATCTGCGCCGTCGATCCGGGCTTTGCCACCATCCTGCTCGTCAACGGCCTGGCGCTGATGCCGCTGGTGTGGTTCGGCTCCGAGAGCCAGAAACAGAAATGGCTGCCACAGGCGACGAGTGATCCGCGCGGCGAGTATCTGGCCGGATGGACGGTGAGCGAAGCTCCGGGCAATCCCGGCGGCACGGCGAATTTCGACGGCGCCGCGGCCTTCCCGGCCGGCATCGGACTGATCGCGCAGCACGACCGCAAGAACGGCGAGTACATTCTCAACGGCCGCAAGCTGTGGCCGGTGAACGCCGGCGGATGGGATCTGCGCGGCGCGGACGTCAACGTCTGCATCGTGCGGACCGATCCGCAGGCCGGCGGCTCGCGCGGCCTCAGCGCGATCATCGTTCCGCGCGACACCGCCGGGATTTCCTACGAGCGGCCGATCTCGAAGCTGGGCCACCGGCTGTGTCAGAACAACTCCGTCGTGTTCTCGGACTGCCGGGTGCCGGAGGAGAATGCGTTTGCGATCGGCGACGGCGATCTGGTGATCAACAAGGCGTTCACCTGGTCCGGCCCGGTGGCGGCGATCGCATCGGTCGGTGTCGCGCGCTCGGCCTACGAATACGCGTTGAGCTGGGCCAAGACGCATACCGGCGGCGGCGATCAGCCGATTATCACGCATCAGGCCGTCGCCTACACGCTCGCCGAAGTCGCCATGAAGGTCGAGGCCGGCCGCGCCTTCGCCTGGAAGGCGGCGCACTACCACGATCTGCACAACGCCGACGGCCACGCGATCGGCCCGATGGCGAAAGTATTCTGCAGCGAGATGCTGTTCAACGCGGTGTTTCAGGCCATGAAGGTGGTCGGCGTCAATGCGCTCGACCGATCGCTGCCACTCGAGCGCTATCTGCGCGAGGCCGCGGTGTTTCCGTTGTATGACGCCGGCAATCTCGGCATGCAGATGCGTAAGATCTGCGCGGTGATGGCGAGCCCCGATTTCGATCCGCGCGCGATCGCACGTTCGGCGGCGACACCGTTCGGCAAGAAGGCCCCGCCGCCGGACAGTCAGGCCGTCGGCAAGAACCTGAAGCTGCAGGCCTGACCGCCGCGCTGCATGCACTCCTGATGCTCGATCGGCGCGCCCATCAGGCCGGAGAGAAATCCGAGATCGAACTGGCAGACTTCGGTGTAGTCCTTGGACAGATCGTGGAACACGCAGTTCTTGCACTCGATGCGGGGCAGCTTCTCGCCCTTGCCGGGCGAGATCACCCGCGCGGCGAAGCCGGTCTCGTTCATGATCTTCACGATCTCGACGACCCGCTCAACCCTGGTCTTGCCGACCAGCCGCGGAATCGCGGCCGACGACATGTCGACGCCGAGTTCGAACATGTAGGCGCCGAATTTCGACGCGCCGATCTTCTTGCGCAGGCTCTCGAACATGACGCGCGAGAACCATGAGTAGCGCTTGGGAAACAGATCGATCCCGCTGTCGGTGAGGGTGTACAAAAAGCGCGGGCGGCCGCCGCTCTTCGACGAGGTGTGCTGCACGTAGCCGGAGCGCTCCATGCCGGCGAGATGCTGCTTCACCGCGCTGCGGGTGAGGTCCACCGCGCCCGCCAGTTCGTCGATCGTTAGTCCAGCTTTCGCGTCCAGGAGTTTGGCCAGCAGCTTCTGCTGGGTATCGCCGACAATCACCAATCGCCTCCGCTCAGCCCCTGCGTCAGATGTAACCCAAGACCGTCACTGCCGCTGCGTGAATTTCGGACACATCCTGCACAAAACCCCGACAGTGTGCACGTCCAAAAAGCTAATAGCCAGTTTAAACAGTTTTTACTGCCTAAAACATCTTCTTGTCGTTTGCTGCCCCTGGCCGATGATGGCGGCGTTGAAGCGGGGCGCCGGGCTCTTCGTCTGCAACGATCAGTAATCAGCACAGTGGAGAACGCGAATGGCGATCGATTTCACGATGTCGGCGGAGCAGCGCAAGATCCAGAAAATGGCGCGGGACTTCTCCGAGGGAGTTCTCGCGCCGGTGATACCAGCGGCCGACAAGGAGCCCGATCCGATGTTGGCCTATCAGAAGACCAAGGGCGCCTATATCGAGGCCTACAAAGCCGGCATCGCGATGGCGATGCTGCCGAAGGAGTACGGCGGCGGCGGGTTGTCCTGCCTGGATTTCGTGATCGCGGCCGAGGAAATCTGCGCCGTCGATCCCGGCTTCGCCTGCACGGTGCTGTGCAATGGCCTCGGCCTGATGCCCGTCGCCTGGTACGGCAGCGAGGAACAGAAGAAGCGCTTCATCGGCGAGGCGACCTCCGACCCGACCGGCACGTATCTCAGCGCCTGGACGGCCGGCGAGCCGCCCGGCGGCAGCGGCGGCACAGCGAATTTCGACAGCCCGCTGCCGAAGGCCGGCATCGGCATGACCGCGGTTCGCGACGGCGATTACTTCATCCTCAACGGCAAGAAGAAATGGTCGTCGTCGGCCGGTTGGGACGGCCTCGGCAGCAACACCCAGACGGCGATCATTCGCACCGACAGCAGCGTCGGCGGAACCCAGGGTCTCTCTGCGATCGTGGTCGAACGCGGCACACCGGGCATCACCTGGAAATTCCTCGACAAGGAAGGCCACCGCACCACCTCGAACGCGCTGGTGATCTTCGACAACGCCAAGGTGCCGGTCGACAATCTGCTGCCCGGCGCCGAAGGCAATGGTGACTTCGTCATCAACCGCAACTTCGCCTGGTCCGGCCCGGTGGCCGCCATCGCCGCCGTCGGCGTGGCCCGTGCGGCCTACGAGGACGCGCTCGCCTTCCTCAAAAAGAACACCGCCGGATCGCTGACGCCGATCATCCGCTTCCAGAACGCCGGCTACATCATGGGCGACATCGCGGCGAAGATCGAATCCGCCCGCTACTTCTCGTGGCGTGCGGCGGACTATCTCGACAAGCACGCGCAGCATGCCGAGCTGCTCGGCGCGATGTGCAAGATCAACGTCACCGAGACGATGTTCGAATGCGTCTACAAATGCATGCAGATCGTCGGCGTCAACAGCCTGTCGACCGAATACAAATTCGGCAAGTATCTGCGCGAAGCTTCGGTGCTGCCGATCTATGACGGCGGCAACATGGGCATGCAGCGCCGCCGCGTGCACGGCGTCATCGCCGAGGAGAGCTTCAACCCTCGTGCGATCATGGACGACGACTTCGTGCCGTTCGAGAAGTCGATGGAGGCGATCGACACCGTCGCCGATCCGATCGCGAAATCCCGCGGCATCATGCAGGCTGCGGAGTAAGTCCGCCGGGACCGGCCGGCCTCAGGCCGGTCCCACCTTCTCGGCCCATGTCACATGACTGGGCCAAGGCCGGCGCAGCCGGCTGCACGGTGCGCCCTGTCCCCTCCTCCCGCGACACGTGCCGGTCGGCCTCGTTTTCAACTTGACGAAGCTCTGCACGAGCGGACTGGCGGTGAGCGCATCCGCCGGGATAATCTACGCCGGCATCGCCGCAGCGACGGTGCCGGACCGCCGCGGACACGCCGCGCGGCCAAGAAGAAACGACAACGAGGACACGCGCATGACTTTCTGGGCAGAAACCGGCCTCGGCGGGCCGCTGCGCCGCGAGACGCATTATGGCGACCGCACGATGTTGTGCTTCGCCGAGCGGCCGCCGCATCTGGCGGCGATGTTCGACGATCTGGTCGCACGGTTCGGCGACCGCCCGGCGATCATCGACGATCGCACCCTGACCTATTCCGAACTGAGCGCGCTGGTCCGCAACATCGCGGCGGCGCTGACCGGGCTTGGCATTGCGCGCGGCGACCGCGTCGCGCTGTTTCTCGGCAATTGCTGGGAATTTCTCGCTGTGACGCTGGCGTGCAACCGGATCGGCGCGCTGGTGGTGCCGATCGGCACGCGGCAGCGCAAGGCCGAGCTGGAATTTTTGCTGGGCAACAGCGGCGCCAAGCTGCTGGTGTTCGAAGCCGAGCTGGCCGACCAGATTCCATCCGCGGCCGAAGCGCCCGAGCTCACGCATCGCTTCGTCGCGCATGGCGATGCGGCGGGCGCGCGGTCGTTCGACGATCTGCTCACGGCTGCCACCGATGTGCCGCCGGCGCAGCTGCACGAAGAAGACACTGCCGTCATCCTCTACACCTCGGGCACCACCGGCAAGCCGAAGGGCGCCGAGCTGACACATCTCAGCATTCTGCATTCGGCCTACGCATTCGCCCGTGCGCATGAACTCACCGAGCACGACCGCGGCCTAGTCGCGGTGCCGCTGTCCCACGTCACCGGTTTGGTCGGCGTGTCCTATGCGACGCTGGCGGCGGGCGGCTGCGTGGTACTGATGCGGCAAGCCTATAAGACGCCGGATTTCCTCGCGCTGGCGAGCCGCGAGCGGATCACCTACTCGATCCTGGTGCCGGCGATCTACACGCTGGTGGCGATGGCGCCGGAATTCAACAAGCACGATCTGTCGGCATGGCGGATCGGCTGCTTCGGCGGCGCGCCGATGCCGGTGCCGACCATCGAGATGCTGAGCAAGCGATTGCCGAACCTGCAACTGCGCAACGCCTATGGGGCGACCGAAACCACCTCGCCGACCACCATCATGCCGAAGGCCTTTTGGCGTGATCACATGGACAGTGTCGGGCAAGCGATCCCCTACGCGCAGGTCCGCGTGGTCGATGCCGACGACAACGAGGTCGCGCCCGGCGAGCCTGGCGAACTGCTGATCGCCGGCCCGATGGTGGTGCCGCGCTATTGGCAGCGGCCGGATGCCAACGCCAAGGAATTTGTCAACGGCGCTTGGCGCAGCGGCGACATCGGCTCCGTCGATGCCGACGGCTTCGTGCGGGTGTTCGACCGCAAGAAGGACATGATCAACCGCGGCGGCTTCAAGATCTTTTCGGCCGAAGTCGAGAACGTGATCTGCGGCATCGACGGCGTACTCGAGACGGCTATCATCGGCACGCCCGACCCCGTGCTCGGCGACCGCGTCAAGGCCATGGTGGTGACGAGCGAAGGCGCCCGCCTGAGCGAGCGCGACGTCGCCGCCTACTGCGCGGCGCGGATGTCGGACTACAAGGTCCCGTAAAGCATAATCATCCGCTCCGAGCCTCTGCCACGCAACGCCAACGGCAAGATCCAGAAGATCGTGCTGCGCGAAACGATCGCCGACCGGGCGGCGAGGCATGCACAGGGGTAAGACCCGCACCAGGCACAGCATAACCTCTCCCGCTTGGGGAGAGGGAGCAAGCCGTGCGCTTCTCCCCTCCCCCTTGCGGGGAGGGGTCGGGGGTGGGGGTCCCCAAGCACGGTGCCTTGTTCAACCGGCATGATTCACGACACTTTAGACCGGGATGATTGTCGACAGGTCTGGGTCCGCGTGTTGCGGCGCGTAGCGCAGCCCCTCTCG
>NZ_JBMDXE010000226.1:0-4084 GCF_048594845.1 Rhodopseudomonas sp.
TATCTCGGTGGCATCGCCAACAACCGGATCGGCCGCTACAAGCTCGACGGCGCCGATCCCAACTTCGTGCAATACGACAAGCGATGGGGGAAACAGTCATGATCCCGGCGCTTCGCGAATTCGCGCATCGCTTCCTCGGCCGCGGCGAGGGCGCCATCACGGTGCCGCCGTTCGACGGCGCGCTGAAGCCCAACCAGGCGCTCGAACACGCTGAGATCGTCGCAACGCTGCCGGGCGCAGAAGATCTCGCGACCGATGGCACGACGCTCTACGTCGCAGACGGCAATGCCGTGCTGAGGATGGACGGTGCATCGTTGGTGCCGGTGCGGCAGTTCGATCAGCCGCTGACCGCGCTATGCGTGTTACCGGATGGCCGGCTCGCGGTGGCGCTGGCGGGACGCGAGGTGCGGGTGTTCGCACCGGGTGATAGCAGCGATGTCGCCATCAGCGGTGCCGGCATGACAGCCGTCAACGCAGTGGCACCGGGGCGGGGCGGCACCATCCTGGCGACCGACGGTTCGACCGAGTTGCCCTATGCGGAGTGGGGCCGCGATCTGCTCAGCCGCGGCCGCAGCGGCCGGCTGCTGTCGGTCGATCCCGCGTCGCGCAAGGTCGACGTTGTCGCGTCGGGCCTGCGCTACGCCTTCGGCGCGGCAGCGTCGGGCGACACCATGCTGGTGAGCGAGAGCTGGCGTCATCGCCTGATCGCTGTGAGCGGGAAGGGCGACACCAAGCCGGTTTTCGATCATTTGCCGGTTTATCCGTCGCGGGTGACGCCCGCTCCCAGCGGCGGGTTCTGGCTGACGGCGTTCACGGCACGCACCCAACTGATCGAGTTTGTGCTGCGGGAGGCGGCGTATCGGCGTCGGATGATGGCGGAGATCGATCCGGCGTTCTGGATCGTGCCGCGGCTCACCGCGGGGCACTCGTTCCGCGAGCCGATGCAAGGCGCACATCTCAAGACCATGGGCATCATCAAGCCGTGGGCGCCGCCGCGATCTTACGGCCTGGTTGTCCGTCTGGGCGCCGACTACGCGCCGCTGTATTCGTTGCACAGCCGCGTCGACGGCACCAACCACGGCGTCGTGGCCGCCGTGCAAGTCGCGGATAGCCTCTATGTCCTCGCCAAGGGGCCGGGCCGTCTGTTGCGGCTCAAACTCTCCGAAATCCAAGCCGAGGCCGGCGCATGACGGACAACGTGCTCGAATTCCGCAAGGCCACCAAGCTGTACTCCGGCGTGCCCGCGATCGACGGCGTCGATTTTCAATTGCGGCGCGGCGAGATCCACGCATTGGTGGGCGAGAACGGTGCCGGCAAATCGACGCTGACCAAGGCGATGGCCGGCGTGGTGACGCTCACCTCCGGCACCATGCTGGTCGACGGCAAGGAAGTCGCGCCGAAGACGCCGCTCGAAGCGCGGCATCTCGGCATCGGCATGGTGTTTCAGGAGAACAGCCTGGTGCCGACCATGACGGTGGCGCAGAACCTGTTTCTCGGCCAGGAGAAATTCTACAATCGGCTGCGCGGGATCTACATCGCCGCCCAGCAATTCCTGCAGTCGCTCAACTTCGATGTGACGCCGACCGCGACGGTCGGCATGCTCGGCGCAGCGCAGAAGCAGATGGTGGAGATCGCCCGCGCCGTGCTGCATCAGGCCAAGGTCATCATCTTCGACGAGCCCACCGCGACGCTGACTCCGGAGGAGAAGAAGTACTTCTTCGATCTGGTGCGTGATCTGAAGAAGCGCGGCGTCTCGATCGTGTTCATCTCGCACGCGCTGGAGGAGGCGCTGCTACTCGCCGACCGCATCACGGTGCTGCGCGATAGCAAGAACGTCGTCACCGACGACGCCCGCAATTTCGACCGCGACCGCATCGTCCAGGCCATGGTCGGGCGCGACCTGTCGAACACGCTCTACGGCAAGCGCAAGACCACAGTGCGTCCGGCCGGAGAGCGGATGCTGACGATCCAGAATCTCAAGCTGGCGCCGATGGTCAAGAACAATTCGCTGTCGATCTTCGCCGGCCAGATCACCGGGGTGTTCGGTCTGGTCGGGGCCGGCCGCACCGAGACGTTCAAGATCGCCGCCGGCGTGCTGAAGCGAGACTTCTTCCACGGCGGCGAGATCCTGCTGCGCGGCGAACCGGTGCGTTACCGCGTGCCGGCGCCGGCGGTGAAGGACGGCATCGCCTACATTACCGAGGACCGCAAGGTCGAGGGCTTCTTCGAGACGATGTCGATCGCCCGTAACGTCTATCTCGGGCTGCTCGCCAAGTTTCCTGGCGGTCGCTTTCTGCTGTCGCGGCGCGAGGCGCAGGCGAGCGGCGAGAGCTGGATCAAGCGGCTCAACGTCCGGGCGATCAGCCCCAAGGCCAAAGTCGTGGAATTGTCCGGCGGCAATCAGCAGAAGGTTGTGATCGCCAAATCACTCGCGCAGGATCCGAGCGTGGTGATCTTCGACGAACCGACCCGTGGCGTCGACGTCGGCGCCATCGTCGAAATCCACGAACTGATCAACCGTCTCGCCGACGAGGGCAGGGCGGTGGTGGTCATCTCGTCCTATCTGCCGGAAATCCTGGCTTTGTCCGACCGCATCCTGGTCAGCCGCCAGGGCAAGGTGGTCGAGGAATTCTCCTGCCTCGATGCGACGGAGGAGAAGATCATGTACGCGGCCATCCACTGATCTGGCCGTCCCGACAGTCGATATCCAGGCTTATTCCTGGAAAGTTGCGATAGATGATCGCGCTCGGTTTCACCGTCGTACGAAGCGGATACAACCGCACGTTTTGACAGACGTCTGTTTTTGATGGCACATGCAACGAAACAGCGTGTCGAACGTTGTGGGCTGATGCGCTCGGACAAGTTCCAGGTCGGCAACCTTCCGGTCGCGCCGAAGTTTGATGATCATCGCCTGTTTCCGAACTCTATGAAGTCAGACGCCGACCGTGGCTAAAATGCACTCTGGTTTGCCGGATCCGGTCGGGATGCACGCTGCCGTGCACGCCTATGACTGGACTGCTACGCCGCTGGGCCCGCCCGACCGCTGGCCGCCGCCGCTGCGTATGACAGCCGCGACCATGCTTTCATCTGCCATTCCGAGCTTTGTGGTTTGGGGGCCGCAGCAGACGCTGCTCTACAACGACGCCTATGTCGAGTTGCTGGACCGGCGACATCCCGGGGCGCTGGGCTGCAGCTTCCGGGAGGTCTGGCCCGAGATCTGGCCGGATCTCGAACCGCTGGTGAGCCGCGCTTATGCGGGCGAAGCGCTGTCGCAGCAGAATTTGCCGCTGCGCATGCGCCGCAAGGGCTATGACGAAGAGACTTGGTTCACCTATTTCTACACCCCGGTCCGACTCGACGATGGCGCCATTGGTGGCTTTCTCGGTGGGTGTCTTGAGAACACCGAGTCGATGCGTTCGGCTAAGGCGCTCGAGGAGGCCAACGCCAAACTGCAGCAGGCGCTACGAGACCAGAGTGCCGCGAACGACGCGGTCGGCCGCAGCGAGGCCCGCTATCGCGCGCTGTTCGAAGCGATCGATGACGGCTTCTGCATCATCGAGTTCTTCGACGGTCCGCATGGACCGCTGAGCGACTACGTCCATATCGAGGCCAATGCCGGCTACGAGAAACAGACCGGCATTCCCGACATTGTCGGCCGCACACTGCGCGATCTTGTGCCTGATGAGGCCGACGGCTGGGCCGAACTGTATCGCAGCGTTCTCCTCACCGGCCGACCGATCCATTTCGAGCGCGACTTCATTGCGGTCAATCGCGTCATCGAAGTGTCTGCGACGCGGATCGAGCCGCCAGAGCTGCGGCAGGTCTCGGTGCTGTTTCGCGACATATCCGCCCGCAAACAGGCCGAAGCGGCACTGCGCGAGAGTGAGAAGATCGCCCGCGAAAACGTGCAGCGCGTCCAGCTCGCGCTCGCCGCCGGGGCCATCATTGGCACTTGGCTGTGGGACCTGCCGAGCGACCGCTTCACCGTCGATGAGGCATTCGCACGCTCCTTCGGCCTCGATCCGGCGAAAGGCCGCGACGGCCTCAGTCTGGCGCAGGTGGTCGAGACGGTCCATCCCGATGA
>NZ_JBMDXE010000227.1:0-7947 GCF_048594845.1 Rhodopseudomonas sp.
AGGAGCCTTCGGCATTCGGCTTTTCGCCGCGCACCAGCTTGGCGATGTTCTTGGCGGTCGCCGTCACCATGCTCTCGATCATGAAGCCGGTCTTCGGCACGCCGACCGGCAGCGGCGTCTTGCCGACCGGCGGAATGGCGACGGTCACGCCGATGCCGAAGACGTTGCGGTATTTCGGGTTGCGCTGGTGCTTGTCGATCAGCACGAAGCCGCGCGGGTTGGTCAGCCCCTCGATACCGTGGATCGCGGCGACGCCGCGGAAGGCCGGCAGCATCATCGCGTAGGCGAAGGGCAGCTCGTGCCGGGTCTTGGTCTGGCCGGCCTCGTCGACCTCCTCGACATGCATCAACCCGGCGTCGACCTTGGCCACCTTGGCGTTGGTGATCCACTTGATGTGGCGCTCGCGCATCGCGCTCTCGAGCAGGCCCTTGGTGTCGCCGACGCCGTCGAGGCCGAGATGGCCGATATACGGCTCCGGGGTGATGAAGGTCATCGGCACGCGGTCGCGGATCTTGCGGCGGCGTAGCTCGGTGTCGAGGATGAAGGTGAACTCATAGGCTGGGCCGAAGCACGACGCGCCCTGCACCGCGCCGGTGACGATCGGGCCGGGGTTTTTGCAGAACTGCTCGAACCGCTCCGAGGCTTCGACCGCGTGGTCAACGTGGCAGATCGAGGCGGTGTGGCCGTCCGGGCCGAGGCCGGGGATCTCGTCGAAGGCGAGTTCGGGACCGGTGGCGATGATCAGGAAGTCGTACTCGATGGTGCTGCCATCGGCGAGTTCGACGCGGTTCTGCTCCGGCTCCACCTTGGTGACCGGCACCGGCTTGTAGTCGATGCCGCGGCGCTCGAACACCGGCGCGAGGTTCACCTCGATGGCGTCTCGGGTCCGCCACTTCACCGCGACCCACGGGTTCGACGGCACGAAGTGATAGATCGGATCCTTGGTAACGACGGTGAGCCTGTCGTCACGCCCGAGCAGATCCTTCATCTCGTAGGCCATCACCACGCCGCCGAGGCCGGCGCCCATGATCAGGATATGTGCCATCTGCCGTCTCCTTTGCGCCGCACCCGCGCGGCGATCCGTTCCTCTGATCCGGCCGCAGCTCGCCGATGTTTTTTGTTGTGTCTGCGCTGACGTCAGCCGACCCGGCGTTGCCGCGGGGTCGGCCTTAATATCTTCATTAATTCGAATGTAAGAATATATTGGACGGGATGGCAAGTGGCATTTCGTCCAAGATCCAGGGCGTTGGTCTCAGCCGACGGCTGCGGTTCTGTTGTCCAGCACCGCCAGCGTGGTGTCGCCGATCTGGCGCAGGTCGGAGGTGAAGCGTGCCGCCAGCGCCTGCATCGGCACGTTCGTCTTCAGGCATTGCAGCTCGATCCGCTGGGCGCCGCGCTGCCGCGCCGCGTCGATGATCGCGGTCATCAGCAGCCCGCCGATGCCGTGGCGGCGCCAGTCCTGCTCGACGCTGAACGCGGCCTCGGCGCCGTGCGGATCGTCGGCGCTGGGCAGCAACTCGCAGGCACCGCGGATCTCGTCGTCCTCGACATAGCCGATCACCGTGCGCCCGTCCGACAGCGCCGCGCCGGCGTGAAACAGCACGTGGAAATCTGACACGTCGGCAAAGAACCGCATCCGCCGCGCGTCGGGATCGAGGCGTGTGAGATGATTGCAGTAGCGGTCGGTGTCGGCCGGCCCAAGCGCGCGAACCTCGCCGTGTGCTGCGATCGTCTCCGTCATGGCGCGTCCCCCTGAGATCGAGAGCGCAGCATAGAGCGCGATGGCGGCGAAGCAATCGGCGAGGCAAGATGATAGTCGCGATTAGGAATTATCAGCGTCTTGGTCGGGAGTGATCGTGCCCCGGACAAAGCGCAGTGCGCCGCGCAGCGGCGGAGTGCGCTGCAGATCCGGGGCCCCGGTTAGGACGTCAGCGAAGGAACCGAGGTCCCCAGTTCTTGTCTCAACGAAAAACCGGGGTCCCGGATCTGCGGGACAGCGCTGCGCGCTGCACCTTGTCCGGGACACAGGAAACTAAGGTTGGCGCCTCATTCCGCTGCCAGCGGCTTCGTCACCGCGCCGAGTGCTTTCACCGCCTCGCGCGGGTCGATCTCGATCTGCAGGCCGCGCTGGCCGCCGTTGAGATACACCGTGGTTTCGGCGAGCGCCGCTTCGTCAATCGCGACCGGCACGCGCTTCTTCTGGCCGAATGGCGAGATGCCGCCGACGTAGTAGCCGGTCAGCCGCTCGGCGTCGGCCGGCTTCATCATCCTGGCGCTCTTGCCGCCAAGCGCGGCAGCAAGCTTCTTCATGCTGACTTCGCGATCGGACGCGATCACTGCGCAGACCGGCTTGCCGTCGAGCTCGGCCATCAGCGACTTCAGCATCCGCCGCGGCTCCACGCCCAGCGCGGCGGCGGCCGCCAGCCCGATCGCGTCGGCGTTCGGATCGTACTCATAGCTGTGCAGCTTGAATGCGACGCCCAGCTTCTCCAGCGTCTGCGTCGCACGGGTGGATTTGGACATGGTGTCGACCGGCTGGCTTGCGGACTGTTTCGTGTGCGGCTGGCATACCGCGTCCGTGATGTAGCAGCCGCCTCATGCCGCCGGCAATCACCAGCCTCTTCAGCCCCACCCCCGTCATTCCGGGGCGCGCGCAGCGCGAACCCGGACTCCCGAAGCGTTCTGCGACTCTGCCATTTTCACCACTGCGAGATTCCGGGTTCGCTCGCAAGAACGAGCGCCCCGGAATGACGGCGTGTGTGGCCTTGGTCCTTCGGCGTGGTTCTCGCTGTCATCGTGCTGCGCTACACCTCAGATTGGCTCGCAAGGGGCGGACGCATGGCCGATCGCGGCACGCAGTTCTGGGACAAGGTGGCGGAGCGCTATGCGGCGCGGCCGATCAAGGACGTCGCCGCCTACGAGGCGATGCTGACCGACGCCGCATCCTGGCTGTCATCGACCGATGAGGTGCTCGAGATCGGCTGCGGCACCGGCGGCACGGCGATCCGGCTGGCGCCGCATGTAGCGCGGTGGCGGGCCACCGACGGCTCGGCCGAAATGATCCGGATCGCGGGTGCCAAGCCCGCCCCGCCCAATCTCGACTTCGTCGTTGCGGACGCCGGACAGGCGTTCGAAGGCGCGCCGTTCGACGTGATCTGCGCTTTCCTGGTTCTGCACCTCGTGCCGGACATGACCGGGACGCTGCGGGCGATTCACCGCGGCCTCAAGCCCGGCGGTCTGCTGATCAGCAAGACCTATTGCTTTCGCGACATGAATGTCGTGATGCGCCGGCTGCTGATCCCGGCCTTGCAGGTGGCCGGCGTCATTCCGCGCTTCGCGGTGTTGCGCCACGCCGAACTGCGCCGCGCCATCACCGATGCTGGCTTCACCATCGAAGCCAGTCACGTGTTCGGCACCAACCGGCACGCGCACTACATCGTGGCCCGGAAGGCGTAACCAGCCCGTCATTCCGGGGCGCATGCCGCAGGCATGCGAGCCCGGAATCTCGAAGTGTTCTGCGGCTCAGCCGTTTCCACAACATCGCGATTCCGGGTTCGCGCGCAACAGCGCGCGCCCCGGAATGACTGTGAATGGGGCAAGGGCGAGCGCCCCGGAATGACGTGGTTGGGGCTGGACCGGGGGAGTGGGCGCGCGCTTCGCTGCCCTTACCCCACGTCCCACTGCGGCGCGAAGCCGGGGTTCACGAAGCGCTGGTCCTTCGGCAGCTTGGCGATGATGGCGCGGTCGTCCTGATCGAGGCGGAGCTTGAGCGCGTCGAGGTTGCTGCGCTGGCTGGCTTCGCTGCGCGCCTTGGGAATCGCCATCACGCAGTCCTGCTCGAGCAGCCAGGCGAGTGCGATCTGCGCGGCGGTGGCGTCGTGTTTCTTCGCGATCAGCTGCAGTTCGGGAAACGAGGCGAGACGGCCCTGCGCCAGTGGCGCGTAGGCGGTGAGCGGGATGCACTTGCTCTGCAGATAGGCGAGCAGCTGGGCCTGTCCGAGCAGCACGTGATACTCGACCTGGTTGCAGGCGATCGGCGCGCCGATGTCTTCGACCGCCTGCTTCATCAGCGCCAGCGGAAAGTTGCAGACGCCGATCGCGCGGGCGCCACCCTCCTGCTTGATCTGCTGCAGCGTCTCCAGCGCGGCGCCGAGATTCATGTCCGGCGCCGGCCAATGGATCAGGTAAAGATCGACATAGTCGGTCTTGAGCTTGCGGCGGCTGGTGTCGAACGCCTTGCGGATCGCATCGGGCGCCAGATTCTGCCACCACACCTTGGTGGTGACGTGGATCTGCTCGCGCGGCACGTCGCTGTCCTGCAGCGCGTCGCCGACGGCGTCCTCGTTGGCGTACATCTCGGCGGTGTCGATGTGGCGATAGCCCATCGCCAGCGCGGTCAGCACCGCCTCGTGGCAGTCCTTGCCCTGCAGCCGAAACGTGCCGAGGCCGAGCTTGGGCACGATGATGCCCTGCGTGGTGAGTGAGTCCATGTCGGTTGCCGTCTCCCTGCGGCTGCGGGTGCAGCCCTGCCGCCCCGAAACAGCCAAGCGGTAACGAAAACCTCCGTCAAGGGTTGCTGCGGCTCACCGGATTTTCCGGGGAAATCAATGCTTTGGAAGAAGCCTTCAAGGCCCGCGAAGCCCCGTTTCGCTTGCGTCGCAGGCCCGCTTCCGTTATCCGATGGGGCGCCTCGCATGCGAGCGGCCACGGCCGTGTTTTGGCTTGGCGCTCAGTACGATCCGAAAACAGCCTGCGGGCGTCGTGGCGATCGTGCTTCATCCGGTTGCGTTGCAGAGGAACGGCTCGAAAATGGCCAATGTCGTCGTGGTCGGCGCCCAGTGGGGCGACGAGGGCAAGGGGAAGATTGTCGACTGGCTGTCGGAGCAGGCGGATATCGTCGCCCGATTCCAGGGGGGGCATAACGCCGGTCACACGCTGGTCATCAATGGCGAGACCTACAAGCTGGCGCTGCTGCCGTCGGGCGTGCTGCGTCCGTCGAAGCTGGCGGTGATCGGCAACGGCGTGGTGTTCGATCCGCAGGCGTTTCTCGACGAGATCAAGAAGCTGCAGGGCCAGGGCGTCGCGATCTCGCCGGAGAACCTCCGCGTCGCCGAGAACGTCACGCTGATTCTGCCGCTGCACCGCGAGCTCGACGCGCTGCGCGAGAACGCCTCGAAGGCGACCTCGATCGGCACCACCCAGCGCGGTATCGGTCCGGCCTATGAAGACAAGGTCGGCCGCCGCGCGATCCGGCTGATGGACCTCGCCGATCTCGACACACTGCCGCACAAGATCGAGCGGCTGCTGACCCACCACAATGCGCTGCGCCGCGGCCTCGGCCTCGCCGAATTCGACGCGGCCGCGATTCTCAAGGATCTCACCGCGCTGGCGCCGCAGCTGCTGCCCTACGCCGAGACGGTGTGGCGGCTGTTGGACATCAAGCGCCGCGAGGGCAAGCGCATCCTGTTCGAAGGCGCACAGGGCGCGCTGCTCGACGTCGATCACGGCACCTATCCGTACGTCACCTCGTCCAACACCGTGGCTGCGCAGGCCGCGACCGGCACCTTCATGTGCCCGAGCGCGGCCGGTTATGTGCTCGGCATCTGCAAGGCCTACACCACGCGCGTCGGCCAGGGCCCGTTCCCGACCGAGCTCCTCAACGAGATTGGCGAAGAGATCGGCCGCCGCGGCAAGGAGTTCGGCGTCAATACCGGGCGCAAGCGGCGCTGCGGCTGGTTCGATGCGGTGCTGGTGAAGCAGACCGTACGGACCTGCGGCATCCACGGCCTGGCGCTGACCAAGCTCGACATTCTCGACGGCTTCGACAGCGTCGAGGTCTGCGTCGGCTACAAGCTCGACGGCAAGGAGATCGATCACCTGCCGGCCGGCGAGGGCGCGCAGGCGCGGGTCGAGCCGATCTGGGAAACCATCGAAGGCTGGAAGGAACCGACCGCGGGTGCCCGGTCGTGGGCCGATCTGCCGGCGCAGGCGATCAAATATGTTCGCCGCATCGAAGAGCTGGTCGGCTGCCCGGTGGCGCTGTTGTCCACCAGTCCCGAACGCGAGGATACAATTCTGGTACAGAATCCGTTCGAGGCTTAATAGGATGTTACCGAACGGCACCCACACTTGAGTCAAGATGGCTGATTACTATCCGCTGATCGCGCGCGCGATATCCGGCCTGGACCCCAGCGCTCCGGGCGAGCAGCGCCGTGCGATCTACGAGCGGGCGCGAGCCGCGTTGATCTCGCAGCTTCGCAGCGTGCAGCCGCCTCTGACCGAATCCGAAATCACCCGCGAGCGGCTGGCGCTCGAGGAAGCCGTCCGCAAGGTCGAGTCCGAGGCCGCGCAACGCGCCCGCGATGCCGCGCGCGCCGAGCTGAAAAGCCGCCGGCCCGCTGATGGATCACGTCCCGGCGATGCGCTGCGCGCGTCGAGCCGCCCGCTGGTGCGGCCCGGCGATCCGCCGCCGCAGGTGACCCGCGCGCCGCTGCCGCAGAGTGCGGCTGAGCCCGATCCGGAGCCGCCGGTCCGTCCGCGCGCCGCGCCGCCCGCTCCGCCGACGCCCGAACGTCCCGCCCGCAATCTGCGCGTGGAGCCTCCGCCGATTCCGCCGGAGCCGCCGCTGCCTGGCCGCGAGCGTCCCATCCCGCCGCGTCGCCCCGATCAGGGGCCGGCCGCTGCCGGCGCCGATGCGCCGGGGCTGCGCGGCTTCCGCGACGTCACCGCCGATCTCGATGGTCTCGGCAACGCGGCCGCGCAAGCCAACCGTGCCGCGCGGAAAACCTACGCCAACGTCGCGCCGTCGCCGGAATTCGACCGGCTCGAGCCGTCGATGGAAAACCGCACCGATCCGGACGCGCCGTATTCCTACGACGAATCGGTGGACGAGGCGCAGCGCTACACGCCGCCGCCGGCCGCGATGCGGCCGCGGATCGAGGCGGAACGTTCGCCGTCGCGCAAGCCGACCCGCGCGCCCTCGCGCTTCCCGCTGAAGAGCGCGCTGATCATCGGTGTGGTGCTGATGCTCGCCGGCGCCGGCACGCTGTGGGGGCCGTCGCTGTGGACGTCGCTGCGCGGCATGATGAAGTCGCAACCCGCGACCGAGACGGCGACGCCGGCCGCACCGGCCTCGACCGAGCGTCCGAAGATCACCGACCGCGTCGGCCAGCCGTCGAGCTCCGAGACCGTGGCGCCGGTGGCGCAGCGCGTCGTGCTGTATGACGAGGATCCGTCGGATCCGAAGGGCAAGCAGTATGTCGGCACGGTGGTCTGGCGCACCGAGCAGATCAAGGGCGCCAGCGCCAAGGGCGGCGCCGATCTCGCGGTGCGGGCCGACATCGAAGTGCCCGAGCGCAAGTTCAAGATGACGATGTCATTCCGGCGTAACACCGACACGTCGCTGCCGGCGAGCCATACGGCGGAATTGACCTTCATCCTGCCGCAGGATTTCAACGGGGGCGGCGTCGCCAACGTCCCGGGCATCCTGATGAAGTCGAACGAGCAGGCACGCGGCACGCCGCTGGCGGGGCTCGCCGTCAAGGTGACCGACGGCTTTTTCCTGGTCGGCCTCAGCAATGTCGAGGCGGACCGTTCGCGCAACCTGCAGCTCCTGAAGGAGCGCTCCTGGTTCGATCTGCCGATCGTTTACAACAACCAGCGCCGCGCCATCATCGCGATCGAAAAGGGTCCGCCCGGCGAACGCGCCTTCAACGAGGCCTTCACCGCCTGGGGCGAGTAACCCCGTTCAAAGCTGCGGCCCTCTGCCGCCCGTCTCAGTCGTCGCGTCTCTAGCCCACACACGTCATTCCGGGGCACGCGCATCGCGCGTGAACCCGGAAGCTCGAAGCGTTCTGCGGCTTCGTCGTTTCCACAACTGCGGGATTCCGGATTCGCGCTGCGCGCGCCCCGGAATGACGTGCGTGGGGTTATCCGAATCAAAACGCG
>NZ_JBMDXE010000228.1:0-14744 GCF_048594845.1 Rhodopseudomonas sp.
CTCAGCTGGCCGCACCAGCGCATTAGAATACTTCAGGTCCGGCAACGATTCCCCTGGCCGCGGAAGCACCAATCCGGCAGCGATCGGTCATATGAGCTATACGAGCCAGTGGTGGGAGTTCGAAGGAGTACCAGGGCTTTACATGCGACTAAAAGAACGCGCAGATTTACTGCTTAAGGTTCAGGCGCGACTTCAAGTGCTACAGCAGCGGCACTTACGACTTGAATGGAGTCAAAGCGGACTTCAACTAAAATTCATCTCTGTGAGCGGCGACCAGCCTTATTATGCTAACACAGAGGCCAGCGGACTTATTCAACTCATTCCCCTATTAGCGGCGATCTACGACGACGAAATATCTATTCTACTTGTGGACGAGCCTGAAGTATCCCTTCATCCGCAACTACAGGCATTCTTACTAGAGGAGCTTCAATCTGTCGCTGGGCGGCCTACCGACGACGCAAAGAAGAAAGTTGTCGTGATCGCCACACATTCAGCCAGCATGGTTCCATTGAAGCAAGCATTGGACATCTCCAACATAGTGTTCTTCAGGGACCGAAAGTCCCTTCCGATACAGGTCGCCACTGACGCGGGAGAGTTAAAGAGCAGAAAACTTGGGGCGCTAACATCGCGCCTTAGCGAGAATCACAAGTTCGCGTTCTTCGCTCTGTCCATCCTCCTTGTAGAAGGACCAAGCGACGAAATCTTCATGGTCGGCTTATCGCAGGCGTTGAAACATCCACTGTTGATGGCCAACACCCAGATTGTGCCGATTATTGGAAAAGGGGAATTTGTGGAGACGATCAAATTCTTTCGTCTCATGGGCAAGCGGGTCTGCATCATGGCCGACTTGGACGCGCTGACCGACGACAACGCTGTGGTCGTTTCATTTAGGTCCGAAGCAGCAGATTTCATTGAGCAAGCAGGACATAACGACCTTGCGTCTTTTGACCAATCTTTGCGAAGTGAACTTTCGAAATTGGTCAATGACGACTGGGAGAGCATCCACTCCACGGCAGAATCTCACCGATATTGGAAGAATCGAAATGTAACCGACGACATAGCCAAAAGGCGAGCTGCCCTGGCGGCCCTCCTTTCCACTTGTGAAAAGACAATCCATTCCTACAAAGAATCGCAGAGATGGCTCAAACTTCGAAAGCGATACATCGCTCTTCTTGAGATACTTGACCGAACTGGATGTGTATTTCTTCGTAAGGGCACTATCGAAGACTATTTCTCAGAAACTCTTGCGCCAATTCCAAAACCAGAGGCAGCGGCAATTGAAGTTGAGCGATTGATGACCTATGAGGAGAGCCAGATAATTTCGATGTATTCTGACCCGGTTCGCTCACTAAGAGGCGCGGCACCGATCCCAGAAATCAACGAGAATTATTTGTTGAGGGAGCAGCTAGGATCACTTTTGGGCGCAGCGTTGCAGATCGTTGCAGCGGATATGCCTGACGATGAATTAAACGCCCGCGTCGCAGCCAATAGCTCAACGGATCAGCCCCTATTCCGCTTTGAGAATAAGACCGAGGTCAAAAACGGAAGTGCTGTCAGGCGCATCAAGGTATCAATCAATTCACCAGCGTTCTTCCGCTCAAATTTCCCCTTTGAGATATCGGAAGGTGACAATCAGGCCATCGCAATTAGAGCGCAGCTTCCATAGCAGATACATGCCAATGCCGATCCTTAGTGATATTGAATTAATTGCGATCCAATCATCAGATGTGCAGCTAGCGTAGCTCGTAGGTCGGATTAGCAAAGCGTAGTCCGCCCTCGTTTGTATGATGGCGGGGGCAATGATGGTGGGTTACGCCTTCGGCTAACCCACCCCGCGATTTCTGCTCTTCGCGCGGCGTTGCAAGAGGGTGGTGGTTGAGCACGTACATCCTTTACTGACCCACGCGAGAATTACGCGCCGGGCGCGAGTACCGCCGTAATCCTTGAAGAATCCCGTTATTTTCTCTATTTTGATAGTCTCGCCATCATCTGTCAGGGACGCCATCATGGTCGCCGTCACCATTCGCAACCTCTCCGAGGAGGTGCATCGGGCTCTCGAGGACCGCGCGGCGCGGCACAACCGCAGCGCGGAAGCGGAAATGCGCGCCATTCTGGAGGCCGCCGTACGCCCCGAGGGCCGCTTGCGGATTGGAACGACGCTGCAGGAGATCGGGCGGAAATACGACATCACCAATGCCGATATCGGGGCGCTAGAACAGCTTCGCGACACGCATCCTGCGGAGCCGATGAAGTTCGAGTGACGGTGGCCTCGCATGATCCTGCTGGACACCAACGTCATCTCCGAGGCGATGACGCGAGAACCGCATCCCCGCGTGCGCGAATGGCTGGATGCTCAATCGGCCGAGACCTTGTTCCTGTCCAGCATCACGGTCGCCGAACTCCTGTTCGGCATTGGCGCCTTGCCGGAGGGAAAGCGTAAGAACGCTTTGGGCGCCGCGCTCGACGACGTATTGCACGTGTTTGCCACCCGGGTCCTGCCGTTCGACACCCCGGCCGCGCAGAGCTATGCCGAAATCGCCGTCAAGGCACGCGCCGCGGGAAAGGGTTTTCCCACTCCCGATGGGTACATCGCCGCAATCGCCGCCGCACACGGCTTACGTGTCGCGTCGCGAGACACGAGTGCCTTTGACGCCGCAGGCCTGACAGTGATCGATCCCTGGACGGCCGGCGACTGACAAGCAGCAAGCGTAGGCTGGGCAAAGGCGCGCAGCGCCGTGCCCACGCGTTGATGGCTCGATTGTTGAGGCGTTCCGCGTGGGCTTCGCTACGCTCAGCGCCACCCTACGGAACTACCCCACCGCACTCACGACCACCCGCCCCGCTTTCGCCCGCTGCTTTGCATGCAGCGCGATCGCGGCGTGGAGGCCCAGCGCGATCACCAGGGCCACCGCGTGCTGCAGGCCGGTGCCGGGGATATGCAGCACGGCGTAGAGGCCGAACGGGATGAACACCAGCGCGGCGCTGGCGAGGCCGGGGTTGTAGGCGCGCAGATGCGCGGCCATGGCCACGTGGGTGATGCCGTTGACCAGGATCAGATACACCGCGGCGAGACCCCAGCCGGGGGCGATGAAGTACGCGGCGTACAGCGCTGCGAGGTTGATGCCCCAGACGCCGGGCAGATTGATCAGCAGCACGTCGCCGGGCGTCAGCGCCTCGACGCCGCCGAATACGACGCTGTTGACGTAAGTGCGGAAGCGGTCGCCGAGATGCTCCTCGACCTGGTGCAGCATGTAGATCGGCGACGCGAGATAGATCAGCATCAACGCGTGGTCGCCGCCGGGCACGCCGAGCGGCAGCAGCACGAGCAGCAGCACGCCCATCGCCAGCGCGGCCGCGACCCAATGGGCTTCGAGATAGGCTCTGATCATGCGCACACCCGAGGTTGAAGATCAGCAGCGTATGCCGGTGGGCTTAATGATTAGCGAAGTGGCAGAACGCCGGACCAGTGAAGCGGCCCGGCGGCGGCCGTCGGAAGTGCCATGATCGCTGGCGGATGCCCCTCGCGATTGCGGGCTCCGCGTGGGGATTCGCTGCGCTCACACGCACCCGACGATTCTGGCTGCGTCCGATCCGCTGCCCTCGGAACTTCCCTCCCCGCCGTCGTTTATCCCCGCACACTCAGCGAGAGACAGGACATGATGAAGCTTGTGATGACGGCGACGTGCGCGGTTCTGCTGTCCAGTGCCGCGATGGCGCAGTCGACCTCGACCAATCAGGGCGAGCAGGTCAACCCGGGGACCAACCCGTCGGTCGGCAAGGACTCGACGTTCGGCATGAACAACATGGGCGACCCGAACACCGGCAAGGGCCTGCGCGGCGGCAAGACCTCGGACACGCACGAATGGCTGCGGCAGAAGGAAGAGCAGAACCTGCGCGACGCCAAGGAGCGCAAAAGCGAAACGCGATGACGATCTCGCCGGGTGGGCAAAGGCGCCAGCGCGCCGCGCCCACCTTGCGGGCGCTGCGGCCCCACCTTGCACTGCACGGCCGAACCCGCGATGATCGCCCCCAACCAGAAGCTTTGGGGGAAACCAGACGATGCAATATGACGACGTTGTTCTCGGCCGGCGCAGCATTCGCGGCTACAAGCCTGATCCGGTGCCGCGTGAATTGATCGAGGAGATCCTCACGCTGGCGATGCGGTCGCCGTCCTCGATGAACAGCCAACCGTGGAATTTCCACGTCATCACCGGTGAGCCGCTCGACCGCATCCGCGCCGGCAATACCGAGCGCAATCTCGCCGGCGTGCCGCACAGCCGTGAATTCCGCATCGGGCAGCCGTTCGCCGGCGTGCATCGCGACCGTCAGGTGTTCGTCGCCAAGCAGCTGTTCGGCGCCATGGGCATCGCGCGCGACGACAAGGCGATGCGGCAGGACTGGGTGATGCGCGGCTTCCGCCAGTTCGATGCGCCGGTCTGCGTCATCATCACTTACGACCGCGTGCTCGACGGCAGCGACGACACGCCGTTCGATTGCGGCGCGGTGACCAATGCGCTGGTCAACGCCGCGTGGTCACGCGGGCTCGGCTGCGTCATCAACAGCCAGGGCATCATGCAGTCGCCGGTGGTGCGCGAGCACGCCGGCATCCCCGACGATCAGGTGATCATGAAGGCGATCGCGCTCGGCTGGCCGGACGAGACGTTCCCGGCGAACGCCGTGGTATCGGAGCGCAAGCCGGTGAGCGAAGCGGCACGGTTCGTCGGCTTCGACGATGCGCCGGCGTCGCGGGCCAAGCAGTCGGCGTAGGCCATCTTGTAGCCTGGATGGAGCGCAGCGAAATCCAGGACCGATCTCGCCGCGTCCCCGCATTCCGCTTCGCTGCATGCGGGCTACATCATCCTCTCGTCATTCCGGGGCGACGGTCGCGCATCGCGGAAGTCGAACCCGGAATGACGGCACTTGTGGAGACGCCAAAGGCCCTCCACAACGCCCTTCGCCAGCTACTTCTTCGTCGTGCTGATATTCTCGCCAAAAAACTTCCAGGCCTTGCCGTCGAATTTCGCCATCTTGAAGATGTGATAGGCCGAGTAATCGGTCGGCGTCGTCGTCACGGTGACGCCGGGCAGGAACAGCGGCAGCGACACGTTGCTGAGATTGGTGGCCTGCTTCACCAGGTTCTCACGGGTGAGATCGTCGCCGCAATTCTTCAGCAGCACTTCGGTCATCTGCGCCACCGCGTAGCCGACCTGCACGCTGCCGTCGATCGGATTGCCGTCCGGGTACCACTCCTTCATGAAGGCCAGGAATTGCTTGACGCCCTCATCATTGTCCCAGGCCGGGTCGCCGACGATCTTCGAGGTGAAGGCGCTGATCAGACCGCTGGAAGCCTCGAGCCCGGCCGGCTCCAGCACGCCGCCGATCGAGGCGCCGACCGACACCACAAAATGCGCCGGCGTCCAGCCCAGCGCGTGCACCTTGCGGATCGACTGCGCGGCGAATTTCGGCGACGCGACCGTCAGCAGCGTATCGGCGCCCGAGGCCTTCAGATTGACGATCTGCGAGTCGATGGTCGGATCGCTGACCTCGTAGCTCGCTTCCTTGATGATCGCCGAGGCCTTGTCGCCGAGGCCTTCCTTAAAACCCTTGAGATAGTCTTTGCCGAAATCGTCGTTCTGATAGATCACCGCGATCTTCGCCGCCGGCATCTCCTTGGCGATGTACTTGCCGTAGATCTTGGCCTCTTCCTCGTAAGGCGGATAGAACGGCGTGGTCCAGGGGAAGTCCTTCGGGTCGTTCCACTTCGAGGCGCCGGAGGTAATGAAGATATGCGGCACCTTCTTGCCGCGCAGATATTTCTGGATCGCCGAATTGGTCGGCGTGCCGAGCGAACCGACGATCGCCAGCACCTCGTCCTGCTCGACCAGTTTGCGGGTCTGCTCCAGCGTCTTCGGCGGGCTGTAGCCGTCGTCCATCGAGATGAGATTGATCTTGCGGCCGTTGATGCCGCCCTTGGCGTTGACCATCCGCCAATACGCCGCCTCGACCTTGCCGTTGACGCCGTAGCCCGACGCCGGGCCGCTATACGGCATGGTCTGGCCGAGCTTGATCTCCGTATCGGTCGCGCCGGTGTCGTAGCGCTTGTCGGCGGCCAGCGCCGCCGTGGACGTCGCCGCCACGAGCAGCAGCGAGGCGAGCAGTTTCAATCGCATGTGGTTTCACTCCCGGATGAGCGCGGTTATCCGCGTTGTTGTTAGTCGTCGCTAACACGCGTACGGGAGAGTGTCGAGCCGGCGTGATACAAGGATGCGCCGAGCCGCGCGCCACAGTCCGCGCGGCGGAATTCGCGGGCGACGACTTCCTGCGGTCAGCAAGTCCTTACTTGGCGGGCTGCATGCACAGCGCAGCATGCGGACCGAAGGCTTACTCGCCGATGATCTTGACCAGCACGCGCTTGCGCCGGCCGCCGTCGAATTCGCCGTAGAAGATCTGCTCCCACGGACCGAAATCGAGCTTGCCGGCAGTGATGGCGACGACGACTTCGCGTCCCATTACCTGGCGCTTCATGTGGGCGTCGGCATTGTCCTCGCCGGTTCGGTTGTGGCGATAGCCGGAGACCGGCTCGTGCGGCGCGAGTTTTTCGAGCCATTGTTCGTAGTCGTGATGCAGGCCGCTCTCGTCGTCGTTGATGAACACCGAGGCGGTGATGTGCATGGCATTGACCAGCACCAGCCCCTCGCTCACCCCGCTCTCCCGTAGCGCCGTCTCGACGTCGCGCGTGATGTTGATGAAGGCACGACGTCCGGGGATGTCGAACCACAGTTCCTTGCGGAAGGATTTCATCGATGGCTCCTTTGCCGGTATCACGGCGCGTGGGATGCGCTGTGCTTCGCCCACCCTACGGATAAGAGACGGAAACGATGCAATGGGCAGAGACACGCAGCGCCGTGCCAGCACGTCTTGCTTAGTTACATCCCGCGCGATTGCGCAGCAGCGCGATGTCCCCGAGCACGCTGGTGGACGGCTTGTGCTTCGCCGCCTCCTCGGCCGCAGCGCAGGCGCCCGGCTTGTCGCCGGTCTCCACGCGGGCGAAGCCGAGATTGGACCAGGCATCGGCGAGGTCCGGCGTGGCCGCGACCGCCTCCTCGAGAATGGTGCGGGCCTGTTCCGGCCGCTTGCCGAGCAGCAGCGCGCGGCCGTAATCGGCAAGCAGTGGCTTGAGCGGATCGGGCTGCTTACGGGCGATCCTGAACAGTTCGTCCGCATAATCGATGTCGCCGAACCGCATCATCGTGACGATGGCGAAGCCGTGGTACACGGCGCTCTGTTCCGGCGCCAGCAGCCAAGCCTGGTTGAAGCGCTGCGCCGCCTCAATGGCGCTGTTCTTGCCGATCGCGCGCCAGCCGCGCAGGCTCGCCTCCTCGAACGCCTTCTGCCGCGAGCCGGTCGCCGCCACCAGGGCGTTGACGAACTTCTCGTCGGCCGCGCGCTGCTCCGGCGTCTTGGCGACGAAGCCGAAGAACGGCTGCTGATTGGGCGGCGCCGGATAGCTCTTCTTGGTGACGCGTACGCCGGGCGCAACCTCGACGGTCTCGGCGCGCACCGGGGCCGCGAACAGCGTCGCGCTCAGCGCGACGAGGACTGCCATCGGGGCCAAACGGCGCACGGCCGGCTCTAGAGTGCGGAACAGCCGGCCGTGCATCATCACCCAGTCCTTTCCCGTACGTCCGGGGGCGCGGTGGCCCGCCGGACGCGCGGGATCAGGTCCCGCGCAACATTTCGCTGACAACGACCCAGTCGTTGCCGTTGAACTCCAGCATATAGCCGTCCTTGATCGGACGGAAATCAGTCGGCGTGGTGTTCAACGTGATGCCGGGCAGCAGCAGCGACAGCGACACATTCTTCATGTTGGCCGCCTGCTTCATGATGTTCTCGCGGGACAGATCGTTGCCGCACTGCTTGAGCAGCGCCACCAGCGCCTCGCCGACCGTGTAGCCGTACAGCGTGCCGACATTGTTCGGATCGAGCGCCGGCAGCCGCGCCTTCATGAAGTCGATGTAGGTCTGCATCGCCTTGTCGCCCTTGGGATCGGGCGTGTAGGGCTTGAGCGAGCCGAGCGACAGCACGCCCTTGCCGGCATCGACACCAGCCGGATCCATCACGGTCGCCTTGTTGGCGCAGCCGCTGGCGATGAAGCGCATCGGCTGCCAGCCGACCTCATGCGCCTTGCGCAGCGCCTGGGCGCAGGCGCGCGGGGTCACGCTGTAGATCATGAACACATCCGCCTTGGTGGCGGCCAGCGTCAGCACCTGGGAGTCGACGGTGGGGTCGGACACCTCAAAGCTCGACGCCAGCGCGATCGCCTTGTCGGCGTCCGGCCCCAGCGCTTCCTTGACACCGCGCATAAAATCCTTGCCGGCGTCGTCGTTCTGATACAGCACCGCGAACCGCGCATTGGGGTTCTTGGCGCGCGCGTACGCGACTTCGATCTTGGCTTCACTGAGGTAGTTCGGCGCCCAGGGCAGCGCCATCGACCACGGCATGTTCTGCGGATCGTTCCACTTCGACGCCGAGCTGATCAGGAAGATCTGCGGGACCTTGTTGGAGTTGAGATATTTGGCGATCGCCGAACTCGGCGCGGTGCCCATCGTGGCGGCAATGAAGGCGACGCCCTCGCCTTCGACGAGGCGCCGCGCGGCTTCCATGGTCTTCGGCGGCGAGAAGCCGTCGTCGAGCGAGATCATGTTGACCTTGCGCCCATTGACCCCGCCCTGCTCGTTGACCTGATCGAGATAGGCCGCGATCGTCTTCCCGGTGGTGCTGAGCGCCGAAGCCGGGCCGCTCCACGGCATGGTGTTGCCGATCTTGATCTCGGTGGCGGTGACGCCGGGCGCATTCTGCGCCTGCGCGGTGGTGGCAAGCGCCGCCGCGAATGCCGCGCCGAGCCAGAGCCGAAGACTGGTCATGAGTGTCCCTTCCCTTGGGGTTTTTGTTGCGATGCGATGTCGCTTTTGTTTTCCGGGAAGGATGCGAGCGCGAACTAACCGGGTCTTGTGCCCAGCCGCTGGTCCCGCGCGATGTGGTGTCGCTGATGATGAAAGTAGCCCGGATGAAGCGGAGCGTAATCCGGGATCTACAGCGGCCTCCCGGATTTCGCTTCGCTGCATCCGGGCTACAAGACAGCTACTTCTCTTTCGCGGCGCGCAGTTTCGCCCAATAATCCAGCCGCTTGCGGATTTCGCGCTCGAAGCCGCGGTCGGGCGGATCGTAGAAGGTCTGGCGGCCGAGCGCATCGGGGAAGTAGTCCTGGCCGGAGAAGCCTTCCGGCGTGTCGTGGTCGTATTGATAGCCGGAGCCGTAGCCCTCCGACTTCATCAAGCCGGTCGGCGCGTTGAGGATGTGCTTGGGCGGCAGCAGCGAGCCGGCCCGTTTGGCCGTGCTCATCGCGGCCTTGTAGGCGGTGTAGCCGGCGTTCGATTTCGGCGCGGTGGCGAGATAGATCACCGCCTGGGCGATCGCCAGTTCGCCCTCTGGACTGCCGAGGAAGTCGTAAGCGTCCTTGGCGGCATTGCAGATCACCAGCGCCTGCGGATCGGCGAGCCCGATATCCTCGACCGCCATCCGCACCACGCGGCGCGCCAGGAACAGCGGGTCCTCGCCGGCGTCGAACATCCGGCACAGATAGTACAACGCCGCGTCCGGGTCGGAGCCACGCACCGATTTGTGCAGCGCCGAGATCAGATTGTAGTGGCCGTCGGCGCCCTTGTCGTAGATCGGCGCGCGGCGCTGCAGGATGTCCTGCAGCTGCGCGGCACTGAAGACTTCGCCAGCGCGCGCCGAGCGCCAGACCTCTTCGGCCAGCGTCAGCGAGGCGCGGCCATCGCCGTCGGCCATCCGCACCAGCACCGCGCGCGCTTCGGCGTCGAGCGGCAGCTTCTTGCCTTCGACCTCTTCGGCGTGGGCGAACAGCTTCTCGATCGCCTCGGCATCGAGCGAGCGAAACACCAGCACGCGCGCGCGGGACAGTAGCGCCGCGTTGAGTTCGAACGACGGGTTCTCGGTGGTGGCGCCGACCATCACCACGGTGCCGTCTTCCATCACCGGCAGAAACGAGTCCTGCTGCGCCTTGTTGAAGCGATGCACCTCGTCGACGAACAGCAGCGTCCCGGTGCCCATCTCGCGCCGTGCGCGGGCGGCGTCGAACACTTTCTTCAGATCGGCGACGCCGGAGAACACTGCGGAGATCTGCTCGAAATGCAGCTCGGTGGCGTCGGCCAAGAGCCGCGCCACGGTGGTCTTGCCGGTGCCGGGCGGCCCCCAGAACACCAGCGAGCCGAGCGTCCGCGTCTCCAGCATCCGCGTCAGCGCGCCGTCGGGACCGACGATGTGATCCTGGCCGACGACTTCGGTGAGCGTGCGCGGCCGCAGCCGATCCGGCAACGGCCGCGGCGCCTCGCGCTCGAGCCCGGCGGCGGCGAACAGGTTGTCGCCGTGGTGTTGCGGACGCTTGGGGCTCATATGCAGGCCCGCCGCCTCGCCCCACACGCGACCTGCTCCTTCTCCCCGCGTGCGGGGAGAAGGCCGGGATGAGGGGGCGTTTCCACAGGGCCGAGCCTCTCGGCTGTTAGTCCACACAACAGCTCGGCTGCGTGGAGACGCCCCCTCACCCGCTCATCGAACTGCGTTCGACGAGCGACCTCTCCCCGCACGCGGGGAGAGGTTAGAAGCGGCGCCGTGCTCATCATCCGCCCAACGTGACGTTGATCTGCTGACCGCCACGCACCAGGGTGATGCGCCACAGGCGGGCTGGCTCGTTGGTGAGGCGCTCCAGATCGCTGGTCTTGGCGATGCGCTTGTTGTTCACCGCCACGATGATGTCGCCCTTCTGGAAGCCGACGCCGGCGGCCGGCGCATCGTCGGCGAGGTCGGTGACGACGACGCCCTCGACGCTCGGATCGAGCCGAAGATCGTCGGCCAACGCCGGCGAGATGTTGGCGATCTTGGCGCCCTGGAACGGCGAGCGCGCGGTCAGCACGATCTCGTCGCGGCCGGTGTCGGGCGCGACTTCGAGCGGAATGCTGAGCTTCACCGGCTTGGCGCCGCGCTGCACCTCGATCGACGCGGTGCCGCCGAGCGGCCGCGTGGCGAAGCGATAGTCGAATGCGTTGGGATCATCGACCGCGAATCCGTCGATCGAGGTGATCAGGTCGGACACTTTCAGCCCCGCCTTCTCCGACGGGCTGCCCTTGCTCACGCTGGCGACCAGCGCGCCGCTCGGCCGCTTCAGGCCGAGCGTTTCGGCGATCTCGGGCGTCACCGCCTGCAACCGCGCGCCGAGCCACGGCCGCTTCACCGCCTTGCCGCCGGTCTTGGCCGAGGCGATCACCACCCGCACCATATTGGCCGGGATCGCGAAGCCGATGCCTTGCGAGCCGCCCGAGCGCGAGAAGATCGCGGTGTTGATGCCGACCAGCTTGCCGGTCATGTCGACCAGCGCGCCGCCGGAATTGCCCGGATTGATCGCCGCGTCGGTCTGGATGAAGAACTGATAGTCGGTGATGCCGACCTGGGTGCGCGCCAGCGCCGAGACGATGCCGTGCGTCACGGTCTGGCCGACGCCGAACGGATTGCCGATCGCCAGCACCAGATCGCCGACCAGGAGGTCGTCCGAATTGGCGAGTTCGAGCGTCGGGAATTTCTCCTTGGTATCCTTGAGTCGCAGCACCGCGAGATCGGTGCGGCTGTCCTTCAGCACGATCTCGGCCTCGAACTCGCGCTTATCGGCGAGCGCGACCTTGACCTGATCGGCGCCCTCGATGACGTGGTTGTTGGTAACGACCAGGCCCGAGGCATCGACCATCACGCCCGAGCCCAGCGAGCGCTGGATCTGCTCCGGCTGCGGTCCGCCGCCGAAGAAGCGGCGGAAGATCGGATCTTCCAGCAGCGGATTGCGGTTCTGCACCACCTTGGCGGCGTAGACGTTGACCACGGCGGGCTGCACCGTCTGCACGATCGGCGCATAGCTGAGCTTGATCTCGGCCTGCGACGACGGCAGCCGCCGCTCCTGCGCTGCGACGGGAGTCGCGAGAACGATCGACACACAAAGGGCAGCGAAGCTTCGCATCGAAATCATGTTTGAGAATCCAGTGAGGGCGTCAACGACACGGCAGGTATAGTCCCCCGCGCCCGATTGGAGAAGGAAAAGCCGGCAAATGCGGGGCTCCGACGGCCGCCGCGCACATCAGACGCCGGCATGCGTCTCCGCCGGAACGGCCACGGCGGCGCTGGTGCCGGCCCGGGCGCGGTGCTCCTCGGCCCAGCGCTTCAGCGCGTCGATCACCGGGCGCAGGCTCCGGCCCATCTCCGACAGCTCGTATTCGACCCGCGGCGGCACCTCGGCGAACACCTCGCGGAGCACCAGGCCGTCCTCCTCTAGCGCGCGGAGCTGCTTGGTCAGCATCCGCTGGGTGATGCCGGGCATCTTGCGCCGCAGCTCGCCGAACCGCAGGCGGCCGCTCAGCAGGTGGAACAGGATCACGCCCTTCCACTTGCCGTCGATCAGGTCGAGCGTGGCCTCGACCGGACATCCCGGCGCGCAATCGACATCGCGGCGTTTCATGCGACCTATCCAATAGTATCCGATCGGTGACTATATCCCCGAAACGACAGTACTTGCAAGATTGGCGCAGGGCGAGGAAGTTGCGCCCGCGACCTCGCTCAGCATGGAGTCCCCTATGAAAGCCGTCGGCTACACCAAGAGCCTTCCGATCGACGACCCGAACGCCCTCACCGATGTCGAGCTGCCGAAGCCGACGCCAAAGCCACGCGACCTGCTGGTCGCGGTGAAGGCCGTGTCGGTCAATCCGGTCGACACCAAGGTGCGCAAGCGCGCTGCACCGCCGGCCGGCGAGACGAAGATCCTCGGCTACGACGCGGCTGGTGTGGTCGAAGCGGTCGGCAGCGAGGTGACGCTGTTCAAGCCGGGCGACGAAGTGTTTTACGCCGGCTCGATCCAGCGCCCCGGCACCAACGCCGAATTCCATCTGGTCGACGAGCGCATCGTCGGCCACAAGCCGAAGACGCTGAACTTCGCCCAGGCTGCAGCGCTGCCGCTGACCGCGATCACTGCGTGGGAGTTGTTGTTCGACCGGCTCGGCGCGCGGCCCAGCAAGGCGTTCGATCCGCGTACGCTGCTGATCATCGGTGGCGCCGGCGGCGTCGGCTCGATCCTGATCCAGCTCGCCCGCCGCCTCACCGGCCTATCGATCATCGCTACGGCATCGCGGCCGGAGACCCAGGCGTGGTGCCGCGAGCTCGGCGCCCATGCGGTGATCGATCATTCCCAGCCGATGAAGCCGCAGGTCGACGCGCTCGGGTTGCCGCCGGTGGCGCTGATCGCCAGCCTGACCAATACCGATACGCATTTCACCCAGCTGATCGACATCCTGGCGCCGCAGGGCAAGATCGGCCTGATCGACGATCCGGTGCAGCCGCTCAACCCGATGCTGCTGAAGGCCAAGTCGGCCTCGCTGCACTGGGAAGCGATGTTCGCGCGCTCGACCTTCGAGACCGCCGACATGATCGCGCAGCACGATCTGCTCGACGAAGTCGCCGGCCTGATCGACGCCGGCGTGCTGCGCACGACGCTCGACCAGACCTATGGCACCATCAACGCCGCGAACCTGAAGCGCGCCCACGCGCTGATCGAAAGCGGCAAGGCCAAGGGCAAGGTAGTGTTGGAGGGGTGGAGTTAGGCGGCTGCGCTGATTAGCGCCGTGCCTGGGGCGCCCTCACCCCACCCCTCTCCCGCAAGCGGGAGGGGGAGCAGGCTCCGTGCGCGGAGAGTTTGCAGATGAACGCGATTTCGGTTCACGCCTACGCGAGAGTTAGTGTTGATTTATTGGACTTAGTGCGGCCCGATGCGCCCGCCCGATCGGCAACGCGCCCCCTCTCCCGCTTGCGGGAGAGGGTTGGGGTGAGGGCTGCCGCAAGCACTGACTAAGCGATCCCGAAGCACAAGACTAACTACGCGATCGTCTGCACCAGACCGCCTTCGGCACGCAGCGCGGCGCCGTTGGTGACGGCGGCTTCCTTCGACGACACGTACACCACCATGTTGGCGATCTCCTCGACGGTGGCGAAGCGTTGGATCAGCGAGCCCGGGCGATGCTGCTTGACGAAGTTGGCGGCGGCCTCCGCCTCCGACTGCCCGTTCTGCCGCGCGAGATCCGCCACGAAGGTCTTGACGCCCTCGCTCATCGTCGGCCCGGCATCACCGAATTCACCGTCACCGCGGTGCCGCGGGTGAGTTCGGCGAGACCGCGAGACACTGAAAGCTGCGCCGTCTTGGTCATCCCGTAGTGGATCATCTCCTTCGGAATCATCAGCGCCGACTCCGAGGCGATGAAGACGATGCGGCCCCAGTTGCGCTTCAGCATCGCCGGCATGTAGGCGCGCGACAGCCGCACGCCGCTCATCACGTTGACGTCGAAGAAGCGCTGCCAGTCTTCGTCCGGGATCTCGAAGAACGGCTTCGGCTCGAAGATGCCTGTGTTGTTGATCAGGATGTCGACGTCGGACTGGGCCGCGACCAGCTTGGCACAGCCATTCGCCGTCGAGACGTCGGCCGCCACGCCGCTGACTTTGCCGCCCTTGGCGACCTTGGAAACTGCGGCGACCGCCGCGTCGACCTTGGCCTGGCCGCGGCCGTTGATCACCACATGGGCGCCGGTCGCGGCGAGGCCCTTGGCGATGGCGTGGCCGATGCCGGCGGTCGAGCCTGTGAC
>NZ_JBMDXE010000229.1:0-7836 GCF_048594845.1 Rhodopseudomonas sp.
CTAGCACCGGCCGCTCGGCGCCCTCGTAGCCGAATGTCACACGCTCGAACGCGATGTTGTCGGTGATGCGCGGCAGCTCGGCGGCGCCTGGTCGGTCGGCGATCGGCGTCGGCTCGTCGAGCAATTCTTCCATGTGGCGCACCGCGGCCGCTGAGGCGATCGATACCGGGATGTAATGCATCACATGGGCAATGTTGTACGACACCTCCCAGAACGCGCTCTCGAAGGTGACGAAAGTGCCGACCGTGATCTGCCCTTTGGTGGCCAGATAGGCGCCGATCGCCAGCACCACCAAATGCAGCAGCAGCACCGCTACCGTGACCGAACGCTCGACCATCGAGCGCAGGAACACCGCCTCGGCGATCTTGTTGCGCGTCGTGTTGTTGCGCAGCGTGAAGAAGCCGAACATCTTGCGCTGCAGGCTGAACGCCTTGACCACTGCCTGCGCGGCAACGTTTTCCTGCACCATGCCGAGCAGCCCGGCTTCCTGGACCTTCTGCTCGTAGTTCGCCTGCACCGCTTTCGGCGTCAGGATGCGCGGGCCGATCAGCGTGATCGGGAAGATCAGCAGCGCCACAACGGCAAGCTGCCAGTTCAGGAACAGCATCAGGATGATGCCGGCGATCAGCTCCAGCAGTGGCAGCATCGCCGTATTGGCGAAGATCTCGACCACGTTTTCGAACGCCGCCATGTCGATCGAGAATCGCGACAGCGTTTCGCCGCGCTTGGTCTTGGCGAAATAACCCGCCGGCAGCTTTTGGACATGGTCGAAAAGCCGCGTCCGCACGTCGGTGATCACCGATGCGGCGAGCCGCGCGTCCCAGCGCTCGTACCACACCGCCACGATCGAAGTGATGATGCCGGCCACCGCGAGGATCGACAGGATCTTGTACAACTCCTGGAAGTCCTCCTCGCCTAGCGCGTCGTCGATCAGGAACTTCAGGCTGAGCGGCATGATCACGTTGAACAGCGTCTCGACCAGCACGCCGAACACCACGATCGCCACCATCTTGCGATAGTTCGGCAGGATCGGCCGGACATGCCGCGCGATCGTCGCCAGCGCGCCGGCAGCCTCGCGGGCGGTGAAGACGACGAGTTCCTCATCATCATCGTCGTCGTCTTCATCGTCCTCGTCGTCGTCCGCAGCCTTGGCCTTGGCTTTCGGATCCGGCGTCTTGTCCTGGACGATCTGCTTCACTGGCGGCCGAGTGCTCGGCACCGGCGACGCGACGGCGCCGACCGGAATGGCGAACTTCTCATCGAGCGGTGACGCGGCTGCGCCTTCCGCGGCCGGCTCTCCTGCCGGCGGAGCGGCGGGGGACTGGCTGCCATCGGCGGGCGGATTGGGTGGCTTGCGCGTCATGAAGCGGAACCGTGGCTGGCCGGCGGGAGACGAACTGGCTGGTGACGAAAATGATCGACGCCGTGACTCGTTCGAGCCACGGCGCCGCAATCCTTAAGCGAGGACGGCCATTCCGGCCAAGCCGTTCGTGCTCAATCTTCCTCGTCGACCTTGTCGAAGAACGAATAGCGCAGGCTGTCCGCGTCGCCGTACCACTGGCCCGGCCCCTTGCCGGCCTTCAGCGTCGCTTCCCAGAGCTGGTCGCTGCAATCATTGCGATGCATCGACAGATCGAATCCATTGTTGAAGAACAGCTCCGACCACTCCCACCAGGTGCCAAGCTTCTTCACGGCACGCAGCAGGTCGTAGCGGTCCACGACCTTGGGGTCCATGTCGCTGGTGACCGAGCCGAACACCAGGCCGATGCGGGTGACGCGATTGAGTTCGCGGACGGCCTTGACGACGCGTGCCTCCGGCACATGGCACAGGCTGGTCTCGAACACGAAGTCGAACGAGTCGTCCTCGAACGGCAGTTCGGCGATCGAGCCGAACTGATTGTAGGCCTTCAGCGCCTCTGGGGTCTTGGCGAGGATGCCGCGGTTGTTCTCGACGCCCCAGGCATCGATGCCGCGCTCGCGCAGCGCGCCGACCAACTCGCCGCTGGCCGAGCCGGCCACCAGCAGCTTGGCGCCCTGCGGCACGTCCCAGACCGTCCGGATCATCTCGAGCAGATAATCGGGGTTGGTGAATTGCTGCCAGACCTCGCGATATGGGCCCTGGTTGCGGTAGTTCTCGAAATAGGAGGCATCGATCTTGTCGGACACCGCCTTCTCCGCCAGCGCACGGGCGCGGCGCAGCTTCATCGTTTCGGTGACGATGATGTCCGTCGCCGCATCGGACGAGTCCAAAAGGCCGTTCAGCGTCGAGTCGAATAGATAGTCGCCGACGATCACGAAACCCGGATGGTTCTTCGGCTCCGGCCGATGATTGGTCATCACGTCGCGCACCGGCAGGCCGCCAGGGATGCAGTTGACCGACGACAGCCAGCGATGGGTCTTGCCTTCCAGGAAATGATCGCGCGCATCGCCGATCGCGGCCGGCAGCGACTTCAGCGCCAGGTCGATCAGCTCCTTGTCGGTGAGGTTCGAGAACGCCAGAGCGTCCGAGCCGGCGACGAGGAAGTTCAGCACGCCGTATTTGCCGACGTCGTGGCGCGAGCCTTCGTTGTAGACGCAGCAGCCGCCGAAGGCTTCCGACATGAACCAGGAACCCGGGATCTTGTCGCCCCAGAACGGCGAATCGAACAGCAGCGAGATACGCAGATAGTGCGCCGGCCGGTCGAAGTAAGCGACGTGCTTGACCATCGCCTTGCGCAGCTGCTCGTTGCCCCAGGACAACGTCGCCAGCCAGTTGTGCGGCAGGCACATCAGCACGAGATCGAAGTCGCGCGTCTCGGGCCCCTTGCCGTTCATCATGTTCAGCTCGTAGCGCCCGCTTTCGGTCTTGCCGACCTTGAGGACGCGATGGTTGAGCTGAATCTCGGCGTCGACTTCGGAGCGCAGGCCCTCGATCAGTTGCTCGTTGCCGTTCTGGATCGAATACAGGCCGATATAGCCGTCGATATCCATCACGAAGTTCTTCAGCGCATTGAGCCCGTTGGTGTTGTGGCTCTCGGTCGCGATGTCGGATCGTGCCATCACCTTGAAGAACCGCTTGGCGATCGGGTCGTCGATCTCCTTGTCGAGCAACTGCTCGCAGTTCTCCCAGGCCCAGGGGTGCTCATTGTCCTGCGCGCCGACGCCTTCGTAGTAGCCGACGGGGCTGATCTGCTCGGAGCACTTCTTGCGGAAAGCGAGGATCGCTTCGGCAGTCTTGTCGCCGTACTTCTTGCGCATCCCAGGAACGTCGTTGAGTAGCTCGCCGTCGAGCTGCACTTGCTCCGCATCCATCGGGATGGTCTGCAGGCCGAAATGCTGGACCAGCTCGCGCAGCGGGTCCGGGCCGGTCATCGAGTAGTCGTACAGCTCGGCGACGCCCGCCTCGTACAGCGCCGGCGCCGTATCGAAGGTCCGGGAGACGATCTTGCCGCCGAGGCGGTCGGATGCTTCGAAAATCGTGATCCGGCACAACGGGCCAAGCTTCTTCTTCAGATACCAGGCGCTCATCAGGCCGCCCGGGCCGCCACCAACGATTGCAAGGTCAAACATCTCGGTCTTTCAACGCATGGCGCAGGCCGTTCGCCGCGCCGCCAAACCCGATTCACTCTGCGGCGCTCGGGCTGCTTCGATTCTCTGCGAAAATCAGCTTCTGATCAATGGCTTAAGGCTGATTTTGACGTCGAACCGGCGCCCCTGCCGGAAGGATCGCGTCGTTCATGAACAGGAAGACGCTTTTCACCTGAAGGAAAGATGAACGGAGCGTGAGAACAGACAAAAACGCCCTCGGTTACCGCCATCGTATTGCGTCCAAAGCCATTTTTTCGGCATCGATCGGTTCCGTCGGAGCGGGCTAAGTGGAGGTACACAACTCCTCCCGTCGGATGGGCCGTCCGAGGACGAAGGCATAAGGAAGCGCGGCGACATCCGAGTTCAAAAGCAAAGAGCCGGCGTGCTGTACGCACGCCGGCTCTTTCTTTGTTCGACTGCTGCGGCGGATTATTCCGCCGGCGGCAACTGCAGCGGTTCGGCTTCCGGAGCGGCCGGCGGCACGACGGCAGCCTGCTTCTCGCGCTCGTCGAGGATCAGCCGGTCGCGCTTGAGAGCGACTTCGCGGATCTTGGCCATCGAGGCGCCGGTGCCGGCCGGGATCAGGCGGCCGACGATGACGTTTTCCTTGAGGCCTTCCAGCGGATCCACCTTGCCGTTGACGGCGGCTTCGGTGAGCACGCGGGTGGTCTCCTGGAACGACGCCGCCGAGAAGAACGACCGGGTCTGCAGCGAGGCCTTTGTGATGCCGAGCAGCACGGGATTGCCGGTGGCACTCTTCTTGCCCTCTTCCTTCGCCTTGGCGTTGATCGCGTCGAACTCGATCTTGTCGATCTGTTCGCCAGAGATCATGTCGGTCTCGCCCTGGTCGGTGATCTCGATCTTCTGCAGCATCTGGCGAACGATCACCTCGATGTGCTTGTCGTTGATCAACACGCCCTGCAGTCGGTAGACCTCCTGGATTTCGTTGACCAGGTAGGCAGCGAGTTCCTCGATGCCCTTGATCGCCAGGATGTCGTGCGGCGCCGGGTTGCCTTCGACGATGAAGTCGCCCTTTTCGACGATGTCGCCGTCCTGAAGGTGGATGTGCTTGCCCTTCGGGATCAGGTACTCGCGCGCCTCTTCTTCCTTGTCCATCGGTTCGATCGAGATCCGACGCTTGTTCTTGTAGTCGCGGCCGAACCGGATGGTGCCGGCGATTTCCGCGATGATGGCGGCGTCCTTCGGCTTGCGGGCCTCGAACAGTTCCGCCACCCGCGGCAGACCGCCGGTGATGTCGCGGGTCTTCGCGCTTTCGGTCGAGATACGCGCGAGGATGTCGCCGGGCTTCACCTGGGCGCCGACGTCGACCGAAAGAATGGCGTCGACCGAAAGCATGTACCGGGCGTCGCCGCCACGGGCCAGCTTCAGCACCTTGCCGTCCTTGCCCTTCACCACGATCGCCGGACGCAGGTCCGCGCCGCCGCGGCTCGAGCGCCAGTCGATGACGATACGCTTGGCGATACCGGTCGATTCGTCGAGCGTTTCCGAGATCGACTGATCTTCGATCAGATCCTCGAAATCGATCGTGCCCTCGACCTCGGTCAGGATCGGCCGGGTGTACGGGTCCCACTCGGCGATGCGCTGGCCGCGCTTCACCTGATCGCCCTCGTCGACGTGCATGCGCGCGCCGTACTGGATGCGGTGGGTCGCACGCTCGGTGCCGTCCGGGTCGACGATCGCAACGACCATGTTGCGGACCATCGCCACGTTGTGGCCCTCGCCGTTCCGCGCGATCGCACGGTTCTTGATGACGACCTTGCCCTCGAAGTTCGACTCGATCACCGACTGCTCGTTGATCTGCGCCGCACCGCCGATGTGGAACGTACGCATCGTGAGCTGCGTGCCCGGTTCGCCGATCGACTGCGCGGCGATAACACCGACCGCCTCGCCGTGGTTGACCGGCGTACCGCGGGCGAGATCGCGCCCGTAGCACTTGCCGCAGATGCCGTTGACCAGCTCGCAGGTCAGTGCCGAGCGGATCTTCACCTCCTGCACACCGGCCAACTGGATCGCCTCGACGTCACGCTCTTCCATGAGCTTGCCGCGCGGGATGATCACCTCGTTGGTGTTCGGATCGCGCACGTCCTCGCCCGCGGTACGGCCGAGAATGCGCGAACCGAGCGACGCCACCACGGTGCCGGCGTCGATGATCGCCCGCATCTTGATGCCGAGCGAGGTGCCGCAATCATCCTGCGTGATGATGCAGTCCTGCGCCACGTCGACCAGACGGCGGGTCAGGTAGCCGGAGTTCGCGGTCTTCAGCGCGGTGTCCGCGAGACCCTTGCGGGCGCCGTGGGTCGAGTTGAAGTACTCGAGAACCGAGAGACCTTCCTTGAAGTTCGAGATGATCGGCGTCTCGATGATCTCACCCGACGGCTTGGCCATCAGGCCGCGCATACCGGCGAGCTGACGCATCTGGGCCGGCGAACCACGCGCACCGGAGTGGGCCATCATGTAGATCGAGTTGACCTGGTTGTCGGCGCCGTCCGCGTTCTTTCGGATCGCGGAGATCTCCTTCATCATCTCCTTGGCGATTTCCTCGGAGGCCTTCGACCATGCGTCGACCACCTTGTTGTACTTCTCGCCATGGGTGATGAGACCGTCGTTGTACTGCTGCTCGAAATCCTTCGTCAGCGTACGGGTGGTATCGACGATCTTCCACTTCGAGCCCGGCACGACCATGTCGTCCTTGCCGAACGAAATGCCCGCCTTGAAAGCGTTGAAGAAGCCCAGCGCCATGATGCGGTCGCAGAAGATCACCGTCTCCTTCTGACCGCAGTGACGATAGACCTGATCGATCACGCCGGAGATCTCGCGCTTGGTCATCAGCTTGTTGATGACCTCGAACGGCAGCTTAACCGACTTCGGCAGCACCTGACCGAGCAGGATGCGGCCCGCGGTGGTTTCGATCAGCCGCATATAGGGCTTGCCCTCGTCGTCGAGGGATTCCCAGCGGTACTTGATCTTGGTGTGCAGGTGAATGACCTTGGAGAACAGTGCGTGCTCCATCTCGGCCAGATCGCCGAACACCTTGCCCTCGCCCGGCAGGCCTTCCCGCAGGATCGACAGGTAGTACAAGCCGAGCACGATGTCCTGCGACGGCACGATGATCGGCTGGCCGTTCGCGGGATGCAGGATGTTGTTGGTCGACATCATCAGCACGCGCGCTTCCAGCTGCGCTTCGAGCGACAGCGGGACGTGCACGGCCATCTGGTCGCCGTCGAAGTCAGCGTTGAACGCCGCGCAGACCAGCGGATGCAGCTGGATCGCCTTGGCTTCGATCAGCACCGGCTCGAACGCCTGAATGCCGAGACGATGCAGCGTCGGCGCGCGGTTCAGCAGCACCGGATGTTCGCGGATCACCTCGTCGAGGATGTCCCAAACCTCCGGCCGCTCCTTCTCGACCAGCTTCTTGGCCTGCTTGACGGTGGTCGACAGACCCTTGGCGTCGAGCCGCGAGTAGATGAACGGCTTGAACAGTTCGAGCGCCATCTTCTTCGGCAGACCGCACTGATGCAGCTTCAGCTCGGGACCGACCACGATCACCGAACGGCCCGAATAGTCGACGCGCTTGCCGAGCAGGTTCTGACGGAACCGGCCCTGCTTGCCCTTCAGCATGTCGGCGAGCGACTTCAGCGGACGCTTGTTGGCGCCGGTGATGACGCGGCCGCGGCGGCCGTTGTCGAACAGCGCGTCCACAGCTTCCTGCAGCATGCGCTTTTCGTTGCGGATGATGATGTCCGGAGCGCGCAGCTCCATCAGGCGCTTCAACCGGTTGTTACGGTTGATGACGCGGCGATAGAGGTCGTTGAGGTCGGAGGTCGCGAACCGGCCGCCGTCGAGCGGCACCAGCGGCCGCAGGTCCGGCGGGATCACCGGCACCACGGTCAGGATCATCCACTCCGGCTTGTTGCCCGAGTAGCGGAACGCTTCGACGATCTTCAGACGCTTGGCGAGCTTCTTGTGCTTGATGTCGGAGTCGGTCTCGGCCATCTCGACGCGCAGCTGCGCATCGATCTTTTCGAGATCGAGGCCCTTCAGCAATTCACGGATCGCCTCGGCGCCGATCATGGCGGTGAAGCTGTCCTGGCCGAATTCGTCCTGGGCGCGGAGGTACTCTTCCTCCGACAGCAGCTGACGCTCCTTGAGCGAGGTCAGACCCGGCTCCAGCACCACGTAGTATTCGAAGTACAGGATCCGCTCGAGGTCCTTCAGCGTCATGTCGAGCAGCTGCCCGATGCGCGACGG
>NZ_JBMDXE010000023.1:0-28050 GCF_048594845.1 Rhodopseudomonas sp.
CATCCCGTGACCGAGCTGATTACCGGCGTCGATCTGGTGGAATGGCAGTTGCGGGTGGCGTTCGGCGAAAAACTGCCGCTGGCGCAAAACGAGATCAAGCTGAACGGCCACGCCATCGAGGCGCGGGTCTATGCCGAGAACCCGGCCAAGAACTTCATGCCGTCGGTCGGCAAGATCACCACGTGGCGCACGCCGGCGGAAGTCGATGGCCTCCGCATCGACGCCGGCTATCGCGCAGGCGACAGCGTGTCGCCGTATTACGACGCGATGCTCGCCAAGGTGATCGCCTGGGCGCCGACGCGGGCGGCTGCGATCGACCGGCTCGACCGCGGCCTCAACGAGACCGACGTGCGCGGCGTCGTCACCAACATTCCGTTTCTGTCGGCGCTGGTGACGCATCCCGAGGTCCGTGCCAACGCCATCGACACCGGCTTCATCGAGCGGCATCTGGCGGCGCTGACGGCGACGCCGGATGTACTTAGCGATCTCGAACTCGCCTCTGCGGTCGCGGCGATCCTGCGCAGCGAGCATGAAGCTGCCAAGGCCGACGCGGCGTCGCCGTGGCGCGCGTCGGGCTGGATGCCGGTCGGCCGGCGCAAGCGCAACTTCCTGTTCCGGCGCGGGCAGGGCCATGAGCACACCGACTACACAGTTCAGCTCAGCTATGGCGCTGGCGCGTCGACGCTGACGATCGACGGCCGCGAGATCGTGTTCGCGTGGTCGGCGAATGGCGACGGCATCGATCTGCTGTTGGATGGCGTGCGCTCGCGCATTGCCGCGGTGGTCGAGGGCAACGAGCTTTATGTGCGCACGAAGTGCGGCCGGTTCGAGCTGCACCTCGTCGATCCGTTCGGAGGCGAGAGCGAGGAAGCCGTCGGCGAAGACAAAATCGTCGCACCGCTGCCCGGCACGGTTGTAGCGCTGCTTGCCGAGGAAGGCGCGAAGCTCGAAAAGGGCGCGGCGATCCTGACGCTCGAAGTGATGAAGATGGAGCAGACCCTGCGCGCGCCGTTCGCCGGCACGCTGAAGGCGCTGAAATGCAAGGTCGGCGACATCGTCGCCGAGGGCGCCGAGCTGGCCGAGCTCGAGGCCGACGCCGAGTCGTAATTCTCCGTCATGGCCGGGCTCGTCCCGGCCATCCACGTCATCGGGGCGTCAATTCGCTGTAAGGCGTGGATGCCCGGCACAAGGCCGGGCATGACGATGTACTTGTAGGAGTAGTCATGACCGAGACCATCCGCATCGTCGAAGTCGGCCCGCGCGACGGGCTGCAGAACGAGAGGACGCCGGTCAGCGTGGCGAATCGTGTCGCCTTTGTTGAACGGCTGGTTGCGGCGGGGCTGTCCACTGTCGAGGTCGGCGCCTTCGTGTCGCCGAAGGCCGTGCCGCAGATGCAGGGCTCCGACGAGGTGCTGCGCGCCTCGCTGAAGCTGCCGGGAGAATTCCACGTGCTGGTGCCCAACGAGAAGGGCTACGAGGCCGCGCGTGCCGCCGGCGCGCAGGTGGTTGCAGTGTTCGCCTCGGCCTCCGAAGGTTTCTCCCGCGCCAACATCAATTGCACGGTCGCGGAATCGATCGAGCGCTTCAAGCCGGTGATCGCGCGCGCCAAGGCGGACGGCGTCAAGGTCCGCGGCTACGTATCCTGCGTGCTCGGCTGCCCGTTCGACGGCGAGGTGCCGGTGCAGGCGGTGGTCGACGTCACCACCACGCTACGCGATCTCGGCTGCTATGAAGTCTCGCTCGGTGACACGATCGGCGTCGGTACGCCCAAGAAGGTCCGCGAGCTGCTGCGCGCCTGCGCCGACGCGGTGCCGATGGCGTCGCTGGCGATGCACTTTCACGACACCTACGGTCAGGCGCTCGCCAATCTCTATGCCGGCCTGGAAGAGGGCGCCCGCGTCATCGACAGCGCCGCCGGCGGCCTCGGCGGCTGCCCCTATGCACCCGGCGCGACCGGCAACGTCGCGACCGAGGACGTGGTGTACATGCTCGAAGGCATGGGCGTGCCGACGGGCGTGGACATGGACAAGCTGATTGCTGCGACGAATGGCATTGCGTCACTGCTCGGCCGCCCGCCCGTCAGCCGCGTGGTCAATGCGCTGAACGCGAAGACGAGGCGAACCACAAGCACAGCGTCATCCTGAGGTGCTCGCCGCACAGCGGCGAGCCTCGAAGGATGGGCCGCGTAGTTGCCGTCGCCCTTCGAGGCTCGCTGCGCTCGCACCTCAGGGTGACGGCTACTCAGCGTCGTCGGATGTTTTAGCGCCGTAGGGGCGCAACCCGTTTGTTTTCGTTCCTAACCCACCTTCGAATTACGATGGGCCGTGTCCCGCACGCGGCGCAGCGCGCAGCGCGCTGCGCTGCTCCGCCGAGGCGGGACACCGGTTCGTGACAGCACTGATCAAGAACCCGGGGCCCCGGATATGCTCAGCGGCACTGCGTGCCGCGGCTTGTCCGGGGCACGAGGTTAGCGCACGCTCTCCGGGCCCATCACCAGATCGGGCAGCCAGGTCGAGATGCCGGGGAAGAAGCACAGCAGAAGCACGGCCAGCATCATCAGCAGCACGAACGGCAGCGTGCCCCAGATCACGTCGCTGAGCGGGATGTCGGGGGCGACGTTACGGATGACGAAGATGTTGAGGCCGACCGGCGGGTGGATCAAGCCCATCTCCATCACGATGGTCATCACCACGCCGAACCAGATGATGTCGAATTCGGCGGCGCGCAACGGCGGCAGGATGATCGGCGCGGTCATCAGGATGATCGACACCGGCGGCAGGAAGAAGCCGAGCATCACCACCAGCAGCAGGATCGCGGCGAGCAGCTCCCAGCGCGGCAGGTTCATCGCCACAATCGCTTCGGCGGCGGACTGCGAGATGTGCAGATAGCTCATCACGTAGGAGTACAACAGCGACATGCCGATGATCATCATCAGCATAGTCGACTCGCGGACCGTCGAGGTCATGATCGGGGCTAGGTCGCTCGGCCGCCACACGCCGTAGATCATCGCGATCAGCAGCAGCGCCAGCAGGCCGCCGAGGCCAGCGGTCTCCGACGGCGTGGCGTAGCCGCCATACAGCGCGATCATCACGCCGGTGAGCAGGATGATGAACGGCAGCACCCGCGGCAGCGCGCCGAAGCGCTGCGCCATGGTGAACTTCTCGTCGGTGAGGATCGGCGAATTGGTGCCGTTCTGCTCATAGGCACGCTTGGCCGTGGCGTATTCCTTGCGGAAGCGGATCACCGCATAGATGCCGAAAAGCGTCACCAGCAGCAGGCCGGGGCCGATGCCGGCGAGGAACAGTCGGCCGAGCGATTTCTCGGCGGCGACCGCGAACAGGATCATGGTGATCGACGGCGGCAGCAGAATGCCGAGCGTGCCGCCGGCGGCGATGATGCCGGCGGCGAAGCCGCCGGAGTAACCGCGCTTGCGCATCTCCGGAATGCCGGCCGAACCGATCGCCGAGCAGGTCGCGGGCGAGGAGCCGGCCATCGCGGCGAACAGCGCGCAGGCGAACACGTTGGCGACGCCGAGGCCGCCGGGCACGCGGTGTAGCCAGGCGTGCAAAGCGGAGTACAGATCCTGACCGGCGCGCGACTTGCCGATCGCCGCGCCCTTGAGGATGAACAGCGGGATCGACAGCAGCGTGATCGACGCCATTTCCTCGTAGACGTTCTGCGTCACCGTATCGAGCGACGCCGATGGCATGAAGATCGCCATGAACACCAGCGCGACGGCGCCGAGCGCGAACGCGATCGGCATGCCGGAGAACATCGCCACCAGGGTCGCGATGCCGTAGCTTATCCCGATGCCGAGAACTGTCACGTGCGATTCCAATTCTTGAGCGCTTGGGCGATCTGCAGCGCGATCTGCACGCACAGCAACGTCATGCCGGCGGCCATCAGCGCGTAGGGGATCGCCAGCGGCGGCGACCAGATCGAGTTCGACACCTGGCCGTCGACATAAGCCTCATGCGTCAACGTCCAGGATTTCCACGCGAAGAACGCGCAGAAGGCGAGGCTGGCGAAGTCGACCAGCAGCAGCCGGATGCGATTGACCAGCGGCGGAAGCAGGCCGGTGAACGCCTCGATGCCGATATGGCCGCGCTGGCTCTGCACGAAGGCGGCGGTGAGGAAGGTGGCGCCGACCAGCAGGAACACCGCGGCTTCGTCCTGCCAGTAGGTCGCGCTGTGGACCAGGCTGCGGACCGCGACGCTATAGCTGAGGATGCCGCAGGCGGCGATCAGCGCCAGCGCGGCGGCGAGCAGGATGGCGCGGTTGTCCAGCGCCAGCACGTGGCCGAGCACGCCGCCCGTCTCGCGATGGGCGGCGCTGGTCGTGTCGGCCTGACCCGCGGCAGGACCATGCATCATGCGGCGTCGGTGGCGAGCTTGAGCAGGTTGGCGCAGTTGGCGCTCTTCTTGGCGTAGTCCGGCCATGCGGTGTCGCGGGCGATGGCGCGCCATTTTTCAACAGTGGCGATGTCGAGCTTCTGCACCTTGGCGCCGGCCTTCTCGTAGACCTTGGCGACCTCGATATCGTCGTCCTGCGCGCCCTTGCGGCCGAACGCTTCGAGTTCGGTGCCGACGCTGAGGATGATGTCCTGATGGTTCTTCGGCAGCTTGTCGAAAATCGCCTTCGACATCATCAGCGGTTCGAGCATGAACCAGTACGACGCATCGGCCCCCGAGGTGAGATGCTTTGCGACTTCCTCGAGCCGGAACGAGATCAAGCTGGTGGAGGATGTGATGCCGGCGTCGCAGGCTCCCGTCTGCATTGCGGCGTAGATTTCGTTCGACGGCACCGACAGCACCGCGGCGCCGGCCTGCTGCAGCACCATGTCCATCTCGCGCGAGCCGCCGCGCACCTTCAGGCCCTTGGCGTCTTCTGGCGCCAGCATCGGCTTGTTGCGACTGGCAACGCCGCCGGCCTGCCACACCCAGCTGATCAGCACGATGCCCTTGTCGGCGAGGAAATCGGTCAGCGCCTTGCCGATCGGCTTGGTCTTCCAGGCGAGGCCCTGATCATAGGTTTCGACCAGACCCGGCATCAGGCCGATATTGGTCTCCGGCACTTCGCCGCCCGCATAGGGCATCGGATACAGCGACAGATCGAGCGCGCCTTTGCGCATCGCCGAGAACTGCGCGTTGGTCTTGATCAGCGACGAGCCCGGATAAACTTCGCCGACCAGATCGCCGCCGGAGCGCTTGCTGATTTCGGCCGCGAACATCCGGCACAGCCGGTCGCGGAAGTCGCCTTTGTCGATGGTGCCGCCGGGAAACTGGTGCGAGATCTTCAGCGTCGTGGCCGCGTGTGCCCTGCCGGTGCCGAGCCGCAGGATGGCGGGGGCGGCGAGCGCGGAAGCCAGAACGTGGCGACGTGAGATCATCATTTCTCTCCCGGGAATTTGTTTGTTGGTTGTGATGGCTACCGCTTGCGTCGGCGGGTGGTCAAGCCGGCGTGTGATCGGCAGGCCGATTTGCGGCGACTATTATGCGCCGCAGTGCAACGCAGGTCGGGATGCTGCGCCGCACGCCAGGCGATTAGTTGTGCGCGCCTGTCGTCAAATCGAGGAGAGTATGATCGCCATCGAAGGAACTTCGCGGACGCGGCGGCACTGTCAGCAAGCAGCCTCGGGTTCCCTCTGCGTGCTGGCGTTGGGGCGGTAGTATTTGCGGGACGAATCGTGTTCGTCGTTAGACGGGTGCGGTTTGGGGGACTTGGGAATGATGAGGATTGGAGCCGGGTGGGCGACCGCGTACGCGGCTGTCGGGTTTATCGGCGCAGCCCAGGCGGCGGATGTGCCGCTGGCCCGAGTTCCCTTCGTCAAGGCTTCGGGCGCTGTGGCGGCGGCGGATTGGAGCGGCTTCTATGTCGGCACGCATGTCGGTGCCGCGGCCTCGGACAACGCCTGGACCGGCGCGTCAGGGCCGGTGCTGGCGCTCCCTTCGCAGCCGCTCCCATTCTACGCCCATGGTGTCAGCGGCAACGCAATCTCGGGATTTCAAGCCGGTTATAATCTTCAGGCGGGACGCTTCGTTTATGGCGTGGAAGCCGACGCGAGCTTCGGCAATATCGGCGGCGTGGCCGGCTGCCTCGGCGGAACGTTCGCCTGTACGACCCGGATGGATGATCTATGGACGGTGGCAGCCCGGTTCGGCTTCGCGGCCAGTGATTTCCTGCTTTATGCCAAGGCGGGCGGCGCCTGGGCGGATATCAAACGCCGGATGGCGAGCGGCGCAACCGCCAATGTTCTGGACGGCTCCGAGACCCGCGCCGGATGGCTGGTCGGTCTCGGCGCCGAATATGCCTTCCTGCCGGGCCTGTCCGCCAAGATCGAATACAACTACGCAGATTTCGGTAGCCGCTCGCTGGCGATGACGGACCAGTTCGGCGCCACGTCCGATGTGACGGTCGGCCAGACCGCGCACCTGGTCAAACTCGGCCTGAACTACCGGCTCGGGGCCGCGTCGATCAGCGCGGAGCCGGCTCCCGGCGTGCCGTTGCCGCAATGGAGCTGGACCGGCATCTATGTCGGCGCTCACGCCGGCGGCGGCTTCGGCCGCAATGAATGGGAGTCGGCGAACGGCGCTTTTGCCGCGTTCTCGTCGTCGGGTGGCTTTCCCGGCAGTGGCGACAGTTCCGGACTGTTCGGCGGCGGACAGATCGGCGCCAATCTGCAGGTCGGGAGCTGGGTCGTCGGCGTCGAGACGTCGGCGGCTGCGGCTGATATCGGCGGCTATGCCAAATGTGCGACCAATGTCGCCGTCGGGGTCAACTTGACCTGCCACAATGCCATCACCTCGCTCGGCACTGTCGCCGGCCGCTTCGGGCAGAGCTGGGGCAATCTGCTGATCTACGGCAAGGCCGGCGCCGCCTGGGCCACCGGCAACAGCGAGGCGCAGCAGTCCGGCTTCGCGAGCCGTTCCGTCGAGACCGGAACGCGCTGGGGCTGGATGACCGGCACCGGCCTCGAATATGCGCTGAGCCAGAACCTGTCGGCCTTCGTCGAATACAACCACATCGATTTCGGTACGCGCGACACCCGCTACGCCGATCAGTTCGGCAACGCTTCGGTAGTCGGCTTCAACCAGAAGCTCGATCTGGTGAAGGCCGGCATCAACTATCGGCTCGGCTGGGGCGCGCCGATGCTGGAAGCGGGCGCGGCTACGCCGCTGTTCGTCAAGGCGCCGACGCTGCCGCTCGGCTGGTCGGTCGAAGCCGGCACGCGCTATTGGGGCAGCTCCGGGCGGATGCAGAAGGATCTGAACGACAATATCCAGTCGAGCGGGCTGAATTCGCGGCTGATCTATGGAGATCAGACCGGACATTCGCTCGAAGCCTTCGTGCGTGTCGATCACGCCTCGGGTGTGTTCGCCAAGGCCAATCTCGGCCTCGGCCATCTCGTCGGCGGTCAGCTCGTCGACGAAGACTTCCCGGGCGAAGTGAATTATTCGAACACGGTCTCGGAGATGCGCGACGGCCGTCTGGCCTTCGGTAGCGCCGACATCGGCTACAATTTCATCAACGATGGCGGCCGTCAGCTCGGCGGGTTCGTGGGGTATCGTTCGTTCTACGAGACCGGCAACGGCTTCGGCTGTCGGCAGAGCGCAACCGACATGGACAGCTGTGGCGTCCCGGCTTCTACCAACTTCCTCGTTCTCAGCGAGACCGAATCCTGGCGTGGCGTCGCGCTCGGCCTCAACGTTCGTGCGCCGCTGACCGAGCGGTTGCGGCTGGAGGTGGATGCGGCCTATCTGCCTTACGTCAATCGCGCCGGCTTCGACAATCATTGGTTCCGGGCCGGCATCAATCCGCAGTCGGAAACCGGACATGGTTGGGGCACGCAATTCGAAGCGATCCTGTCCTACGCTGTCACCGATCGGTTCAGCGTCGGCGTCGGCGGCCGCTATTGGTACTTCGCGACCGACAGCGCCAGCACGGTCTTCTCCGGCGCGTCGACCGTCTCGCCGCTGCAGTTCTATTCGGAGCGCTATGGCGGCTTCGTGCAGACCTCGTATAAATTCGGCGATGTCGATAGCGCCGAGGCCGCAGCGCGCGGCATCACCAAGGCTCCGCCGCAGACTGCGCGGGTGAATTGGACCGGCCTTTACGCCGGCGCCAGCGTCGGCTCGGGCTGGGGCCGTACCACCTACGCCGATCCTTTCCCGACGCCTCCGACGGGGGATCGCGTCGATATGGGCGGTGCATTGCTCGGCGGCCAGATCGGCGCCAACTATCAGTTCGGCGATCTGGTCACCGGCGTCGAAGCCTCGGCCAACTGGGCGAACATCCGCGGCACCGATACGTGCTTCGGCGTGTATCCCGATCCAGCGACGGCTGGCTTCAACTGCGGCAGCAGGATCGATGCGATCGGCGCCTTCACGGCTCGCGGCGGCTATGCGTTCGATCGCACGCTGCTCTACGTCAAGGGCGGCGCGGCGTGGGACCGGCAGCAGGATCAGTTCAATGCCATCGGCGTTGGCGGGACGATCCTCACCAACACCAGAACCAACTGGGGCTGGACCATCGGCGGCGGTCTCGAATACGCGCTGGCGCCGTCGTGGTCGATGGCGCTCGAATACAAGTACTTCGATTTCGGTGCGTCGTCGGGGTTCAGCACCTCGGCTCCGCCCGCATTGGCCGGCGTCAATCTGGCGCCGCAAAGCAACCGGCTGCAGACCGTGTCGCTCGGCGTGAATTACAAGCTGGGCGACTGGATGTCCGCGTTGCGGGACTAAGGCCGGGGAGGCGAGGACCTAAGGGCAAACGGCCGCCCGTGCCGTCCGCCGGTTGAGTCGCATCGAGGGCGCGCGGAACGGGCGCGTCCGGTGCGGTTGTGGCAGGGCCGCCGAACCGCTACAACCGGACCTCACCCGCGACGACGTCGATCTTCCCAAAGGACAATCCGATGCGTTTCGCTTTTCCCGCCGGCGCTCCGCTGGCTTTCGCCGTCGTCGCCGCTGTGTCGGTGGCCGCGGCCATTTTGCCGAGTACACCAGCCATGTCGGAACCCGCCAACATCGACACCACGCCGTCGGGCCTCAAGATCGAGGATACCAAGGTCGGCACCGGCGCGTCGCCGACGCGCGGCCAGATCTGCGTGATGCACTACACCGGCTGGCTGTATCAGAACGGCGCCAAGGGCGCGAAATTCGACTCGTCGGTCGATCGCAACGAGCCGTTCGAATTCCCGATCGGCATGGGCCGCGTCATCAAGGGTTGGGACGAGGGTGTTGCCAGCATGAAGGTCGGCGGCAAGCGCACGTTGATCATCCCGCCGGAACTCGGCTATGGCGCGCGCGGCGCCGGCGGCGTGATCCCGCCGAATGCGACGCTGATCTTCGAAGTCGAACTGCTCGGCGTGAAGGGCTGAGCTGTCGGTCGCGACGGCAGCCGCTCGCTGTGGCGGGCGGCTGCGCGCGTTTGATGCCTTAGGGACGGCCGCAATACACCAGGATGCTGCTGGCGGTGGTGCCGCAGGTCGCGGTGAGGGCGCCTTTCTCGACCCGCAGCGTATCGGCGAACCGGCCCTTGGTGCCGCTGACGCAGACCGCCGACAGCAGCGTGTCGCCGGCCTCGCACGACACCGGGCAGCCGTCCGAGGCGCAGCTCGCCGAGGTGAGCGTCTTGACCGGGCTGACGGGCATCTGGGCCACAACGCCGTCGGAAACGTCGCCGGTGACGGCTTCCTCGTGCTTCGAGTTCTTGGCGGCGAAAATGATCACAGCAGCGGCGACAAGCGCCACGCCCAGAGTCGGAATTTTCATGGGCAACCTCATTCTCGAAACGGCGTCACGCCGGGAACCAAATCAGCATAGTCCGGCCCGGAAGAATTGGAAGTGATTGCTATCAAACGCGCAGTATCACAACGACTGAACTACCAAGTGGTACTATCGTCCGAGATGCGCATGGTTGGCGTCTAGACGCGTGAGCGTCGGTCATGGTGTTGCCGGATCGCTTCGTGTTGAATGCCTGCGAGTTCGATGTTTCAAGATGAATAGTCAGCCCGATACCTCTGAACTAACGCCGCCGCATCCCCTGTCGATGGATCGCATCGCGCATGTGACGCTGCGCGTCGGGGCGATCCTGGCGCAGAGCGGGGCGTCTGTGCGCGTCGTGCATGAAGGCGCGCAGATGATCGCGCGCGGCCTCGGCGTCGAGGTGATGGGAATGCGCTCCGGCTACGCGTCGTTCGAGATCACGCTGGAGCGAGGCCGCAGCACCATCACCCGCATGATGCAGATCGGACCGCACGGCGTGAACCACCGGCTCGATTTCGCCGTGCGCGATCTCGTGGTGCGCGCGGCGCGCGGCGGCATGGCGCCGGAGGAGATCGAGAGCGAGCTGGACCGGCTGCTGCGCGAGACGCCGAAGCATCCGTGGTGGCTGGTGGCGGTTGCCACCGGCGCGGCGTGCGCGGCATTCGGCCGGTTGCTCGGCGCCGATTGGCTGTCGTTCGGGCCAATGCTGGCCGCCGCGAGCATCGGGCAGGCGCTACGGCACTGGCTGCTCGGTCGGCGCACCAATGTATTCGTGACCGCGGCGATCATCGGCTGCGTCGCCGCTACGCTCGGCGGCCTCGGCGCGCGCTTCGCCGGCAGCGGCACCGTGCAGCTCGCGATGATGGCTTCGATCCTGCTGCTGGTGCCCGGCGTGCCGTCGACCAACGCGCAGACCGACGTGCTCGACGGCTATCCGACCATGGGCAGCGCGCGGGCGGTATGGGTGATCATGATCATGGTGTTCGCGGTGACCGGCCTGTGGCTCGCCGAATTCGTGCTGAGGATTCCGACGTGACCCAGGATCTTGCCGCGATGCTTCCCTATCTGGCACATCAGGCCGCGTTCGGCGCGGTTGCCGCCGCCGGCTTCGGTGTGCTCTTCAACTTCGGCGGCAGGCCGTTGATCTGGTGCGCGGTGGCCGGCGCGCTGGCGCTGGCCATCCGCACCGTCGCCCAGAAGTCCGGCGTCAGCCTCGAGGCGGCGACGTTCGTGGCTGCTGCCGGCACCTCCTGCGTGGCGATCCTGCTGCGGCGCTGGCTCGGCCCCGCCTGCAACGCGATCGCGCTGGCGGGATGCATCCCGATGGTGCCTGGCGCGTTCTTTGGACAAGCCATGCTCGGCTACATGTCGGTCGCGGCCGACACCTCGGGCCATTCGATGGGACAGCTCGTCGCTTCGGCGCAGGCGTTCATCCGCGTCGTGTCGATCGTCGGCGCGATCGGCGCGGGGCTGGCGATCCCGGCCTATTTGTTGCGGAGCCGGCAGTTCTGAGCGAGGGTGCGCCCCTACCGCAGAGCCGGTTCCGAGAGTGAATTCATGAAGATCGCCTTCGCCATCGTCACCCTGTTCTCGGCCGGCGGTCTGCAGCGCGACTGCATGGCGCTGGCCGCGCGTCTGGCCGCACGCGGCCATGAGGTGACGATCTTCGCCGAGCGGCAGAAGGGCGAGATCCCGGCCGGGTTGAAGGTCGAGCTGTTGCCCAACCGCGCGCTCAGCAACCACAGCCGCGATCTGAAATTCGCCCGGGCCGTCGCGAAACGCTGTGCCGGGCAGTTCGACCGATTGGTCGGCTTCGGCAAGCTGCTCGACCTCGATGTGATCTATTGCGCCGATCCATGCCTCGCGGTGCGCCGCGTCGGCTGGCTGGCGAGCTGGAGTTCGCGGCGGCGGACGCAGTTGCGGCTCGAGGAGTCGAGCTTCAGGCAGGGACAGAAGACGGCCTGCCTGCTGCTGAGCGCCAACCAGGCGCGCGACTTCCGCGCCGCGTGGTCCACGGAGCCGAAGCGGATCGAGGTGCTGCCGCCGACCATAGATCGCGCGCGGCGGCAACCGGAGTTGCGCGGCGACGGCACCCGCGAGCGACTGCGCGAAAGCCTCGGCATCGGTGAGCAGACGCTGCTGTGGCTGGCGATCGCCAATCAGCCGAGCGTCAAGGGGCTCGACCGCACGCTGGTGGCGATGAAAGGCATTCCGCAGGCGCGCCTTGCCATCGCCGGCATTCAGCCGAACAGCAAGCAGGCCGGGCAGGTGCGCGGCTGGGCGCGCGGCGTCGGCGTCGCCGATTGCGTGGATATGCTCGGCTTCCGCTCCGACATTCCCGAGCTGATGGCCGCGGCCGATCTGCTGGTGCATCCAGCGCGCTACGACACCACCGGCACGGTGATCATCGAGAGCCTGATCAACGGACTGCCGGTCATTACCACCGCCGAATGCGGCTACGCGCCTCACGTACGGAAGGCCGATGCGGGACTCGTGATCCCGAGCCCGTTCGCTCAGGAGGCGCTGAACGACGCGCTCGCCACCGCGGCGGCTGCGGGCAAGCGCAACCGCTGGAGCCGCAACGGCATCGCCTATGGGGCGACCGAGCAGCTCTATGACGGCCTCGACCGCGCCGCCGATCTGATCGAGAACCCGCGTCTGCTCAAGGGAGTCTAAGCCCGCGAGTTTCGGGCGCATGCGCGCTGGCCGGGCGAGAGCGAACAGCGCCAGCCCGCGCATCACCCGGCGGCCGCGTGTGGACAAGGCAAATACCTTTGATCCTGCGTCTCAGTTTCGCTCCGCGCTGCTGCCGGACGCTTGAACTTCCCTGCGAACGTTGCGCTTTGGCGCAACGGAACTGGGGAGACTGCGAATGCGTCCAATCGGAGGTGCGGTGCTAGCCGCGTTGCTGCTGTCGGGATGCGCGTCGGTGACGCGCGGCACCACGGAAAACATCTCGATCGCCACCACGCCATCCGGCGCGATCGCCAACGTCACCGGCACCGAAGCGCCGTTCAGCTGCGTCACGCCCTGCGCCGTCGAGGTGAATCGCAACGCCGACATCACCGTCAGCCTCAGCAAGGCCGGCTACGAGCCGCAGATCATCCCGCTGACCCGCGAAGTCACCGGTGGCGGCGGCGCAGGCTTTGCCGGCAACATCCTGCTCGGCGGCGTCGTCGGCATGGGCGTCGACGCCGCGACGGGCGCCGCGATGGATCACAAGCCGAACCCGGTGGTGGTGACGCTGCAGCCGGTCGCGCCGCCGCCAGTGGCCGCGCCGGCGGTCAGGCATCATCGCAAGCCGAAGGTGCCGGTGAGCTGAAGCCGCGCGGGTTCTATCTCCAGACTGTCGAGTCGCGATTGCCACCAACAGCTTTGATCGGACGATGATACGACGATCGAAGCTGTCGGCGCCAAGCTCGTTTACTCGTGCCGGTCGATCGCCGAGCGATGCTTGGTGTCGCGCATCGTGGTGTACACCAGCAGCGAGATGAAGATCATGCCCGCGAGATAGTAGTAGAACCACTGCTCGTGGCCCTGCTGCTTGAAATACAGCGCGATCGCCGGCGCGGTGCCGCCGAAGATCGACACTGTCAGCGCGTAGGGCACGGCAACGCCGGTGGCGCGGATCGCGGTCGGGAACAGCTCGGCCTTCACCACCGCGTTGATTGAGGTGTAGCCGGCGGTGAACAGCCAAGCCCCGCAGATCAGCAGGAAAGCGATCCAGGGCGATTTGGTGCCGGCCAGCAGCGTCAGGATCGGCACCGTCAGCAACGCGCCGGCGATGCCGAAGAACATCAGCACCGGCTTGCGGCCGATCTTGTCCGAGATCAGCCCGTAGATCGGCTGCAGGATCGAGGCGAAGATCAGCGAGCCGGCGATCACATAGGTTGTGGTGATGTCGGACAGGCCGACGGTCTGCCGGACGAAGGTCTGCATGTAGGTGGTGAAGGTGTAGAACGCCGCGGTGCCGCCGGCCGTCAGACCCACGACGATCGCGACCTCACGCGGATAGCGCACCAGCCCGCGCAGCGAGCTTTCACGTTTGATCTTGCCGGCGCCCTTCGCCTGCTGGAACGACTCCGTCTCCTCCATGTGCCGGCGCATGAACAGCGCGATCACCGCCAGCAGCGCGCCGATCACGAACGGAATGCGCCAGCCCCAGTCGAGCAGCTGCTCGTGCGTCAGGAAGACGTTCTGCAACAGCAGCAGCACCAGGATGGCGGTGAGCTGCCCGCCGATCAGCGTCACGTATTGGAAGCTCGAATAGAAGCCGCGATGCTCCGGATCGGCGATCTCGGTGAGATAGGTCGCGCTGGCGCCGTACTCGCCGCCGAGGCTGAGGCCCTCGATGATCCGCGCCAGCGCCAGCAGGGCAGGGGCGGCGAAACCGATCGAGGCATAAGTCGGCGTGAAGGCGATGATCAGCGAGCCGAAGCACATCATCAGCACCGACAGCGTCAGCGACAACCGCCGACCGTAGCGATCGGCAAGATGCCCGAACAGCCAGCCGCCGATCGGCCGCACGATAAAGCCGGCGGCAAAAAGCGTTGCGGCATTGAGCTGCTGCACCACCGGATCGGCCGAGGGAAAGAACTGCGGCGCGAAGTAAAGCGCGAAAGCCGTATAGGCGTAGAAATCGTACCACTCGACCAGATTGCCGATCGACCCGATAAAGATCGCCTTGATCCGCCGCTCAGCGTCCGCGAGTTTGATCGGGTGCGGGTGAGCGGGCGTCTGGCTTTCGCTTTGCGACATAGGGGGCCTGGAGTTTTGGGGCGGCAACAGAGCGTCTCGCGCTGGTGAGGCGATGAGCCTGTTGGCGGCCTCCTGAACGGGGAGGTAATCTAATGCGACCTGCCGGAGCATGCGTCCAGCGCCAGTTGCGGTAGCGGAGCAGACCAGCGAAGCGGCACGGCCGATCGCAGCAAAACCGAATGATCCGGCCAAGAACCTTGAAAGCCGGCATTGGTTCCAAGATCCGATCTTGGACCGCATCGGAGAAGGGGCAGGTTGAGCAATCAAGCTCACTGCAATCGATCTCGGATGCAGTGACACTGACGCAAGCGGCTAGTGGAATTCGCGCCACGATCGCAGCGCGCTCCCTCTCCCGCCTGCGGGAGAGGGCTGGGGTGAGGGCGCTCCAGGTAGTGAGTCAGCGACTTGCGGAGAAGTGATTCAGCGGCTCGTGGAAAGGTGTGCCCTCACCCGGATCGCTCCGCGATCCGACCTCTCCCGCAACCGGGAGAGGTTACGCCGCCTCTGGCGTAGCGCTGCACATACCGCCATTCTGATCGGCGGACGTCGTCCTCAGAGCCAGTGGAAGCCTTTGACCATTAGCCCGGCGAAGCCAGGTGCGACGGCAATGATGGCCGTAAAGGTGATGCGGAAAGCCGCAGACGCCCATGCATGATAGGTAAGAGAAGCCAAGGCCAGCGAGATGACGAGAGGTCTCAGATTAGCTTAACGCGTTCGGCGTCGGTTGAAGATAGCTGTCCTTAGCTAATCATAGCCAGAAAATCAGACTCTTTGACAATCTTGATGGGATAGCCCTTTGAGATGAGATCTTCAGCTTTCCGGTGCTTCGAGCTTTTTTCCTGTCCTCGCGTCAGACGAAGGTCCTGATCACCGACAACAAGAATTGTAGTCTTCTTCGAAACGCTATCGAATAAATCGCACCCTACAGATGCGGCTCGGGCGGCTGCTTCAGCTCTTGCAAGCTGCAACGATCCTGTGAAGACGATTGCTTCTCCGAAGAGTGGCCCCCCGGGAGAGCCGCATTGGGAGTATTTGCCTGGGTACTGCCGTTTCGTCGCGCGTGGGGGCGTTGCGACCGTGGATTCGTACCCGATCTCGTCCGCCCACTGTTGAAGGGACAAGCCACTGTCCGCAATCGCCTTCAGGAAGATTAGTCCTGCTGCCCGAGCATCTTCAGCTGCATCATGATGCTGGAACTTGATGTCGAATGCGCGCGCGAGATTTGCCAAGCCATATCGACCATTGGCTTGGAAGCCGCCCCATGTCCTTCGCGCAGCCTGTAGACTGTCGAGCCAAATACAGGGAAGACCGCCAGTGCCGTATTTGCCAGCTGCGCGCGCCAAGGCAGTTCGATCGAACGGGCTGTGGTGCACGATGGCGGAGTCCTGAAGAGCTGCTCCAATCACAGGAAACACCCGAGCCATCGTGGGCTTCCCGGCCACATCCTCCGGACGAATCCCGTGGATGCCGATGTTGATCGGGTCAAATTCCTCTTCAGGATCTACCAGGATGGTGAGCGACTTGAAGACCTCTCCTGCTCGAAAATGAACGAGCCCAATCGAACAGATGCTTGCGAAGTCGGCGTTAGCCGTTTCTACATCCAACGCTATAAAATCGGTAACATTCGACATGCGGGCCCCCAGCCGAGGACGATGATTCCGCAGCGATGGTGAGGGGGCAAGGATGCGTTGCTATCTACCTTCGGCGTATTGCGGAAAGACAGGACGCGACGTGAAAGCCGAATAGCGGGCTGTTGGCGAACGCTGCTATTGGCGATCCCAGCAGGATTCGAACCTGCAACCCGCGGAGTAGAAATCCGCTACTCTATCCAGTTGAGCTATGGGACCGTTGGGGATGCTTCTAGCATCGCGGATACAAAAAATCCGCTCCTGAGACAACTCTTCGGACACCATTTCCGAACCATTTGCCGCGCCGCCGTGTCCAAGAGGGGCGGCGCGTTGTGTTCGGCGCGCGGGCACGCGAAGATGCGAATCTGATGGATCGGCGATCGACATCGGGCCGTGATGGCCAGCCGGGCGGGCCGGCACGCCCGAACAGGTGCGGGCCGCGCCATCAGCGCGTCATTTTACAGGCATTTTCTATCGTCTTGGAACGCGGCAGTCGTTCGCGGCAGGGGAGTTCGACATGAACGGTTGGGTTCGCACCATGGCGCTGTGCGCCGCGCTGGCGCTCGGTAGCGCCTCTGCACTGGCGGCCGACAAGGCCTTCAAACGCGACGACCTGGCGGATTCGGCGATCAAGCTCGAGGCCCAGATCAAGAGTGAAGCGGGGGCGGTCGCTAAGCCGGCCGCCAGCTTGAAGGCCGATGCTGACGCCGCCTTGCGGCGCGGGGATTACCGCACCGGACTGCAGATCATGGGACAGATCGCGGCGGTGGATCCGGCCGACGGCAGCAACTGGCTGCGGCTGGCCAAGACCGTGTTCCAGATCAAGGCGCCGACCAGTTCCGAACAGACGTTCCTGCTCGAGCGCGCCTCGACCGCCGCCTACATCGCCTATCAGCGGGCCGGCAATGCCGGCGAGGAGGCCGAGGCGCTTGCCGTGCTCGGCCGGTCGATGGCCGACCGCCGGCTGTGGCGGCCGGCGCTCGATACGCTGCGGCTGTCGCTCGACCTGCGCGAGGTCGCGGACGTGCGCGGCCGCTACGAGAAGCTGCGCGACGATCACGGCTTCCGGCTGCTCGATTACACTGTGGATTCGGATTCGGCGTCGCCGCGGGCGTGCTTCCAGTTCTCCGAGGATCTCGCCAAGCGCACCGACTTCGCGCCGTATCTGGCGCTCGCCGGCACCGACAAGCCGGCGCTGACGTCCGAAGACAAGCAGCTCTGCGTCGAAGGCCTCAAGCACGGCGAGCGCTACAACATCAACTTGCGCGCCGGCCTGCCGTCGAGCGTCAAGGAGACGCTGCCGAAATCGGCCGAGTTCAACATCTATGTCCGTGACCGCAAGCCGCTGGTGCGTTTCACCGGCCGCGCCTATGTGCTGCCGCGCACCGGCCAGCGCGGCATCCCGCTGGTCAGCGTCAACACCCCGACCGTGTCGGTGCAGGTGTTCCGGATCGGCGACCGCAATCTGATCAACACCGTCGTCGACAGTGACTTCCAGCGCACGCTGAGCCGCTACCAGCTCGACGATCTCGGCAGCCAGCGCGGCGCCAAGGTGTGGTCGGGCGAACTCGACACCGCGCCGGCGGCGCTCAACGCCGACGTCACGACGGCCTTCGCGGTCGATCAGGTGCTCGGCGAGCTGCAGCCCGGCGTCTATGTGATGACGGCTGCGCCGAAGGCGCCGGTGGCCAACACCGACGATGACGGCCAGCTCGCGACGCAGTGGTTCATCGTCTCCGATCTCGGCGTCACGGCGTTCTCCGGCAATGACGGCATCCACGTCTTCGTCAATTCGCTGGCGTCGACCGATCCGGTCGGCAAAGCCGAGGTCCGGCTGATCGCCCGCAACAACGAGATCCTCGCCACCCGCAAGACCGACGAGTCCGGCCATGTGCTGTTCGAGGCCGGGCTGGCGCGCGGCGAGGGTGGCATGTCGCCGGCGCTGCTGACCGTGACCGGCGAGAAGGCCGACTACGCCTTCCTCAGTCTGAAGACGAACGCCTTCGACCTGTCCGACCGCGGCGTTTCCGGCCGCGCGGTGCCGGCCGGGGCCGACGCCTTCGTCTACGCCGAGCGGGGCGTCTATCGCTCCGGCGAGACCGTGCACCTCACCGCGCTGCTGCGCGACGGCCAGGGCAATGCGCTGGTCGGCGGACCGATGACGCTGGTGGTGGAGCGGCCGGACGGCGTCGAATATCGCCGAGCCGTGCTGTCCGATCAGGGCGCGGGCGGCCGTAGCCTCGATGTCGCGCTGAACTCGGCGGTGCCGACCGGCACCTGGCGGGTCCGCGCCTTCACCGATCCGAAGGGCGCCAGCATCGGCGACACCACTTTCATGGTCGAGGACTACGTCCCGGATCGGATCGAATTCGATATTTCCACCAAGGACAAGCAGATCAAAGCTGATGCTCCTGTGGAACTGAAGGTCGATGGCCGCTTCCTGTACGGCGCGCCGGCCTCGGGCCTCGCGCTGGAAGGCGACCTGCTGGTAGCGCCGGCCGATGGACGGCCCGGCTACGCGGGCTATCAGTTCGGCGTCGCCGACGAAGAGACCACCAGCAACGAGCGCACGCCGCTCGAGAACCTGCCGGAAGCCGACGCCAATGGCAGCGCGACCTTCCCATTGGTCCTGCCCAAGCCGCCGTCCTCGACGCGGCCGCAGGAAGCGCAGATCTTCATTCGGATGCGCGAGGCCGGCGGCCGTGCCGTGGAGCGCAAGCTGGTGCTGCCGATCGCGCCGTCGGCGCCGATGATCGGCGTCAAGCCGCTGTTCACCGAGAAGAACGTCGCCGAGGGCGACAATGCCAAGTTCGAAGTCGCCTTCGTGGCGCCCGACGGCACCGCGCTCGCGCGCTCCGGCCTGCGCTACGAGCTCTTGAAGATCGAGTCGCATTATCAGTGGTACCGGCAGAACTCGTCCTGGGACTACGAGCCGGTGAAGTCGACCAAGCGTGTCGCCGACGGCGACGTCTCGGTCGCCCCGGGCAAGCCCGGCCAACTGTCGTTCCAGCCCGAGAGCGGCCGCTACCGGCTCGACGTCAAAACCGCTGATGCCGACGGCCCGATCACCTCGGTGCAGTTCGATGTCGGTTGGTATTCTGACGGCTCGGCCGACACGCCGGACCTGCTGGAGACCTCGGTCGACAAGCCCGAATACGGCTCCGGCGACACCGTGACGGTGACCGTCAACGCGCGCACCGCGGGCCTCCTGACTGTGAACGTGCTCGGCGACCGGCTGCTGACGACGCAGTCCGTGGCGGTGAAGCAGGGCTCGTCGCAGGTCAAACTGCCGGTCGGCAAGGACTGGGGCACCGGCGCCTATGTGGTGACGACGCTGCGCCGGCCGCTCGATGCTACCGCCCAGCGCATGCCCGGCCGCGCCATCGGCGTGCAGTGGGTGTCGATCGACAAGAAGGCCCGCACGCTCGCGGTGACGCTGTCGCCGCCGGCGCTGGTACGGCCGTCGACGACGATGAAGCTGCCGGTCAAGCTCGGCGGGCTCGCGCCCGGCGAGGACGCCAAGATCGTGGTCGCCGCGGTCGACGTCGGCATCCTGAACCTGACCGGCTACAAGCCGCCCGCGCCGGACGATTACTATCTCGGCCAGCGCCGCATGACCTCGGAGATCCGCGATCTCTATGGGCAGCTGATCGACGGCATGCAGGGCACCCGCGGCCAGATCCGCTCGGGCGGCGACTCCGCCGGCGCCGAGCTGCAGGGCAGTCCGCCCACGCAGAAGCCGCTGGCGCTGTATTCCGGCATCGTCACCGTCGGGCCCGATGGCTCCGCGGAGATCAGCTTCGACATTCCGGATTTCGCCGGCACCGCGCGGGTGATGGCGGTGGCATGGACCGCCACCAAGGTCGGCCGTGCCAATGTCGACGTGACCGTGCGTGATCCTGTGGTGCTGACCGCGACGCTGCCGCGCTTCCTGCGCAACGGCGACCGCGGCACGCTGGCGTTCGACCTCGACAATGTCGAAGGCGCGCCGGGCGACTATGCCATCACGGTCAGCGCGACTGGTCCGGTGAAGCTCTCGGGAGCCGCCTCGACCACGATGAAGCTCGCCGCCAAGCAGCGCGGTTCGGCGTCGCTGGCGATCGATGGCGGCGGTGCCGGCACCGCGGCGCTCGCCGTCGCGATCAGCGGGCCGAATGGGCTGTCGTTGACCCGCAGCTACGCGCTCGACGTTCGTCCCGCCAACCAGACGCTGGCGCGACGGTCGGTCCGCACGCTCGCCAAGCAGGAGAGCCTGACGCTGACCGGCGACATGTTCTCCGACCTCGTGCCGGGCACCGGCAGCGTGTCGCTGTCGGTCAGCCAATCGACCGCGCTCGATGCCGCCACCATCCTGAAGGCGCTCGACCGCTATCCGTTCGGCTGCTCCGAGCAGATCGCCAGCCGCGCCTTGCCACTGCTCTACGTCAACGATCTCGCCGCCGGCGCGCATCTGGCGATGGACACGGCGGCCGATGAGCGGATCCGCAATTCGATCGATCGGTTGCTCGCCCGCCAGGGTTCGAACGGCTCGTTCGGGCTGTGGTCGACCGGCGGCGACGATGCCTGGCTCGACGCCTATGTCACCGACTTCCTGACCCGGGCCCGCGAGAAGAACTTCGTCGTGCCCGACGTCGCGTTCCGTAGCGCGCTCGACCGCATCCGCAATGCGGTCGTCAACGCCGAGGAGCCGGAGAAGGACGGCGGCCGCAACCTCGCTTACGGGCTGTACGTGCTGGCCCGCAACGGCGCCGCGCCGATCGGTGACCTGCGCTATCTCGCCGACACCAAGCTCGACAAGCTGGCGACGCCGATCGCCAAGTCGCAGCTCGCGGCGGCGCTGGCGCTGGTCGGTGACCGCACCCGCGCCGAACGGGTCTATGCGGCGGCGGCCGGCGATCTGGCGCCAAAGCCGGTGATCCAGTTCGGCCGCGTCGATTACGGCTCGGCGCTGCGCGACGCCGCCGCGCTGGTGTCGCTCGCCAGCGAAGGCAACGCGCCAAAGGCGACGCTGACCACCGCCGTTCAGCGCGTCGAAGCGGCGAGGGGGCTGACGCCCTACACCTCGACGCAGGAGAACGCGTGGCTGGTGCTGGCGGCGCGGGCGCTCGCCAAGGAGCCGATCAGCCTCGATCTCAACGGCAGCGCGATCAAGACTGCGCTGTATCGCAGCTACAAGGCCGACGAGGTGAAGACCGAAGCGGTCAAGATCGGCAACGCCGGCGATGCGCCGGTGCAGGCGGTGGTGACGGTCAGCGGTTCGCCGGTGACGCCGGAGCCGGCGGCCAGCAACGGCTTCAAGATCGAGCGCAACTACTTCACGCTGGCCGGCGAGCCGGCCGACATCACCAAGGCGAAGCAGAACGATCGCTTCGCGGTGGTGCTGACGATCACCGAAGCCAAGCCGGAGTTCGCCCATGTGATGGTGGCGGACTATCTGCCGGCCGGCCTCGAGATCGACAACCCGCATCTGGTGTCGTCGGGTGATGCCGGCACGCTGGACTGGATCGAGAACGGCCAGGAGCCGGTCAACACCGAATTCCGGGACGACCGCTTCACCGCCGCGATCGATCGCAACACCGAGGACAAGGCGGTGTTCACCGTCGCCTACGTGGTCCGCGCCGTCTCGCCCGGCAAATACGTGCTGCCGCAAGCCGTTGTCGAGGACATGTACAACCCGTCCCGCTACGGCCGCACGGGCACCGGCACGGTGGAGGTCAAGGCGGCGAAATGAACGAGGAGCCGACCAACTCCGATCCGGCGGCCCTCGTGGCTTCGTGTCCCGGGCGCGGTGCAGCACGCAGTGCTGCTCCGCAGACCCGGGACCCCGGTTCGGCGCTTGACGTCACCGGGCCCCCGGATCAGCAGCGCACCACGCCGCAAGAGCGGCGCACTGCGCTGCATCCGGGGAACGGGCGCCTGTTACGACGTGCTGTTTTCGCGGTCTTGGCGATCATTGCCGTGTCGATCGGCAGCCTCGTAGCCTACGCTGTCTCCCTCGGTCCGCTTCCGCTTGATGAAGCGCGGATGACGTCCGTCACCGTGGTCGATCGCCACGGCAAGCTGCTGCGGGCCTATGCGATGGCCGATGGGCGGTGGCGTTTGCCGGTGGATGCGACAAGCGGCATCGATCCGCGCTATCTGCAGCAACTGCTCGCCTATGAAGACAAACGTTTCTGGTCGCATCACGGCGTCGACCCGCTGGCGGTCGGCCGCGCGGCGCTGCAGTTCGTCACCGACGGCCACATCGTCTCCGGCGGCTCGACCATCACCATGCAGCTGGCGCGGCTGCTAGAGCCGCGGCGCCAACGCTCGATGATGGCGAAGCTTCATCAGATGGTGCGCGCCGTCGAACTCGAACGCCGGCTCAGCAAGCAGCAGATTCTCGATCTGTATCTGACGCTGGCGCCCTATGGCGGCAATCTCGAAGGCATCCGCGCCGCCTCGATCGCTTATTTCGGCAAGGAACCGAAGCGGCTGTCGCTGTCGGAGTCCGCGCTGCTGGTGGCGCTGCCGCAGTCGCCCGAGACGCGCCGTCTCGATCGCCATCCGCAAGTGGCGCAAGCGGCGCGCGACCGCGTGCTGGCCCGGATGGTCGAGGATGGCGTGGTCAGCGCGGAGGACGCCGCGCAGGCGAGGGCGGTGCCGGTGCATCGCCAGCGCAAGCCGATGCCGATCCTGGCGCCGCATTCCGCCGATCAGGCGACCTCCGCCGTGAAGGACTCGCCGGTGATTCGGCTGACGCTCGACGCCGGCATCCAGCGCGCGCTGGAATCGCTGGCGCGCGACCGGGCGCTGGCGCTCGGCCCCGACATCTCGATCGGCATCCTGGCGGTCGACAACGAGTCGGGCGACGTGCTCGCCCATGTCGGCTCGGCAGACTATTTCGACGACCGCCGCGCCGGGCAGGTCGACATGACCCGCGCGGTGCGCTCGCCCGGTTCGACGCTGAAGCCGTTCATCTATGGCCTCGCCTTCGAGGACGGCTTCGTCCACCCGGAGAGCCTGATCGACGACCGGCCGGTGCGGTTCGGGGTCTATGCGCCCGAAAACTTCGACATGACGTTCCAGGGTACGGTGCCGGTGCGCAAGGCGCTGCAGCTGTCGCTCAACGTGCCGGCGATCGAGCTGCTCGACCGCGTCGGCGCGAGCCGGCTGGCGTCGCGGCTCAAACAGGCCGGTGCCGGGTTGGTGCTGCCGACCGGTGAGGCGCCCGGGCTGGCGATGGGGCTGGGCGGCGTCGGTATACGTCTGGCCGATCTTGTGCAGCTCTACAGCGGGTTTGCCCGTCTCGGCAATGTCGTGCCGCTGCAGGAAATCGCCAGCGACTCCAAGGCCGAACGCGAGACTCTGCGTCTGATGGATAAAGTCGCGGCCTGGCAGGTTGGCAACGTGCTGCTCGGCACCCCGCCGCCGGAGAACGCCGCACGCAACCAGATCGCCTTCAAGACCGGCACGTCATACGGTTACCGCGACGCTTGGTCGGTCGGCTTCGACGGCAAGATGACGATCGGCGTCTGGGTCGGCCGACCCGACGGCGCGCCGGTGCCCGGCCTGATCGGCCGCCTCGCTGCCGCTCCGGTCCTTTTTGATGCCTTTGCTAGAACCGGGCAGCTGCGAACGCCGTTGCCGAAGCCGCCGCGCGGCACGCTGGTCGCGGGCAACGCCCAACTGCCGCTGCCGCTGCGCCGCTTCAGGCCGGCCGGCGATCTAGTGCGGACCGGCAGCGAGCAGGCGCTGAAAATCCAGTTTCCGTTGAACGGCTCGCGGATCGACGCCGTCAGCCAGGCTTCGACCGGGGCGCTGCCCGTCAAGGTTGCTGGCGGGGTGCTACCGATGACCGTGATGGTCAACGGCATTGCCGCCGGCGAGATCGACGGCCGACGCCAGCGGCTGGTCGCGCCGCCGGGGCCGGGCTTCGTCCGTGTCACCGTGATGGATGCGGTCGGCGCAGCAGACACAGTCGTGGTGAGAATCCAGTAGCCACCCCGGCCAAGTGGTTGTCCGCCTATCGGTTTCAGCGTATGCGAAGCCGATGATCCAAACCTCCGCATCAGCCCGTTTCGGTGCCCCTCGCGAGCCCAGGAAGGCCATGGACCCCGGTCGCGTGCTCGTCGCCGTGCTGGATTTCGTGTCCGTCAGCCACCTTCGCGCGGTGGTGTTTCTGGCGCTGGTCGGACTGGTGTTTTTCCTGCCGGGGTTCTTCAACATCCCGCCGATCGATCGCGATGAAGCGCGGTTTGCGCAGGCCACCAAGCAGATGGTCGAGACCGGCGACTTCGTCGACATCCGGTTCCAGGACGAAGTTCGCTACAAGAAGCCGGTCGGCATCTACTGGTTGCAGTCCGCGGTAGTCGAGATTGCCTCGAAGATGGGCCTGCCGCGCGCCGACGTCCGAATCTGGCTGTACCGTGTGCCGTCATTGCTCGGCGCGATCGGCGCGGTGCTGATGACCTATTGGGCGGCGCTGGCGTTCATCGGCAGGCGCGGCGCCATTGTCGCGGGACTGTTGCTGTGTAGCTGCATCCTGCTCGGCGTCGAGGCGCGGCTGGCGAAAACCGACGCGTTCCTGCTGTTCACCGTCACCGCTGCGATGGGTGCGATGGCGCATGTCTATCTCGCCTGGCAGCGCGGCGACGACCGTTACAAGTCCTGGGCGACGCCGGCAATCTTCTGGACCGCGATAGCGGCGGGCATCCTGCTCAAGGGGCCGCTGATCCTGATGTTCATCGCGCTGACGGTGATCCCGCTCGCGATCATCGACCGGTCCGCGGCCTGGCTGTGGCGGCTAAAGCCGATGATCGGCGTGCCGTGGGTGCTGCTGCTGGTGCTGCCGTGGTTCCTCGCGATCTTCCTGCGCGCGGGCGACACCTTCTTCGCCGACTCCGTCGGCGGCGACATGCTCAGCAAGATTGCCAGCCCGAAGGAGTCGCATGGCGCGCCTCCCGGCCTGTACTTCCTGCTGTTCTGGGTGACGTTCTGGCCCGGCGCGCCGCTGGCCGCGATGGCGGCGCCCGCGATCTGGCGCGCGCGCCGCGAGCCGGGAGCGCAGTTCCTGCTGGCTTGGCTGATCCCATCCTGGATCGTGTTCGAGATCGTCATCACCAAGCTGCCGCACTATGTGCTGCCCTTGTATCCGGCGATCGCCATCATGACGGCCGGCGCGATCGAGCGCAGCGTGCTGTCGCGCTCCTGGCTCACCAAGGGCGCGGCGTGGTGGTTTGCAATTCCGGTGCTGGTGCTGTCGCTGGCGATCGTCGGCGCGATCATTCTTACGCGGCAGCCGGTGTTCCTGGCCTGGCCGTTCATTGCGGCATCGCTGATCTTCGGGCTGTTCGCGTGGCGGCTGTTCGACGAGAACCGCGCGGAGGCGTCCCTGCTGAACGCAGCGCTGGCCTCGCTGTTTCTGATGACCGCGACGCTCGGTGTGGTCGTGCCGAAGCTGCGGCCGGTGTTCCCGAGCGTCGAAATCGCCCAGGCTTTGCGCAAGGTCGTGTGCGTCGGACCCAAGGCCGCCGCAGTTGGCTACCACGAGCCCAGCCTCGTTTTCATGACAGGCACAGATACGCTGCTGACCGACGGCTCGGGGGCGGCCGACTTCCTGCTTGGCGGAAGCTGCCGGTTCGCATTGGTCGAAGCGCGTAGCGAGCGGGCCTTCGCGGCGCGCGCCGAGGCGATCGGGCTGCGCTACAACGTGGCGACGCGGATCGACGGCTACAACTTCTCGCAGGGGAAGCCGGTGTCGATCGCGATCTTCCGGTCGGAAGGCACGCAGTAAAATGCGGCCGACCGAGCGCGGCGGAGCGCGCAGCTATCCGGTGGAACTAGCCACGTTGATCGGGCAGTCGCTGGCGCGGCTGGTGCGCGAGCCGTCGCATTCGCGGCGTGCCGACGCCGGCCGCCGCTGGGCGCGTCACACATTGCTGATCGCCGCGATCCTCGCCGCCGCCGTCGTTTTCCTGATGGTGGCGATCGACTCGTTCGAAATCGGGCTGATGCCGGCGCGCGGTACGGCCAGCCTGTGGCCGCTCAAGATCCTCACCGATTTCGGCAAGTCGGCCTATGTGCTGTGGACGATGATAGCGCTGCTGGTAATCGTCGCGCTGCTGCTGCCGCTGACCAGAGGCGTGCAGCGCGTGGTGATGATCGGGATCGGCACCCGGCTGCAATACGTGTTTCTGTCCGTACTGCTGTCGGTCGCGGCCACCGAGGTGCTCAAAGGCATGATCGGCCGTGGCCGTCCGTTCGTCGGCGGCCCGGCGAATCCTTTCAATTTCTCGGTCTTTGCCTGGGGCGAACCCTATGCGAGTCTGCCGTCCGGGCATGCAACCACCGCGTTCGCGCTGGCGTTTGCGGTCGGTGCGCTGTTCCCGCGTCTCAGGGGCCTGATGTTCGGCTATGCGGTTGTGATCGCGCTGACCCGGCTGGTGCTGCTGGCCCATCATGCCAGCGACGTCGTCGCCGGCGCCATGGTCGGAACGATCGGCGCGATGGCTGTGCGCTACTGGTTCGCGGCGCGCCGGCTGGCCTTCACCATCCGCACCGACGGCACCATCGAACCGCTGCCGGGACCATCCTGGGATCGATTCAAAAAGGTTGCCCGGGGCCGCGAGGCCCCATAAGAAGCGGTCGCGCCTGAGCGCGCCCGGCCGCGCCTTCCTGACGGCCCCGGATTGTTCCGAACCATGCCTGAATCCATGTCAGACTCCGGTGCGCCGCTTGCGGTGTCCATTGTGGTGCCGGTGCGCAACGAAGCCGACAATGTCGCGCCGCTGATCGCCGAGATCGCCGCCGCGCTCGACGGCCGCTGGGCCTACGAGATCGTCTATGTCGACGATGGCTCGACCGACGCGACGCCGCAACGTCTGGCGGACCTGCGCCGCGAGCGGGCCAATCTGCGCCAGATCCGTCACGCCAAATCCTGCGGCCAGTCGGCAGCGGTCCGTACCGGCGTGCGGGCGGCGCGCGGCGCGGTCGTGGCGACGCTGGACGGCGACGGCCAGAACAACCCGGCCTTCATCCCGGACCTGATCCGCGCCATCGAGCAGGGCGGCGACCGCGTCGGGCTGGCCGCCGGGCAACGGGTCGGCCGCAAGGACACCGGCTTCAAGAAGCTGCAGTCCAAGGTCGCTAACAAGGTGCGCGGCGCGATCCTGAAGGACGGCACCCGCGATTCCGGCTGCGGCTTGAAGGCGTTCCGCCGCGACGTGTTCTTGGCGCTGCCGTATTTCGATGGCTTGCATCGCTTTCTGCCGGCGCTGGTCCGCCGCGAAGGCTACGACGTGGCTTACGTCGACGTGGCCGACCGGCCGCGGCTGTCGGGCGTTTCGAACTATGGTTTCTTCGACAGGCTGTGGGTCGGACTGATGGACCTGGCCGGCGTGTGGTGGCTGATCCGTCGCAAGAAGGCCGTCCCGGCCGCGACCGAGGTGATTTGATGCTGATTTCTTACGGCCAGGCGCTCGGCGACTACATGTACGATGTGTTCGTGGCGAAGTTCGACTTCTGGCTCGCCTTCGGCCTCGTCGCGCAACTGCTGTTCACCGCGCGCTTTCTGGTGCAGTGGATCTCCAGCGAGCGCGCCGGCAAGAGCGTCGTGCCGATGGCGTTCTGGTTCTTCTCGATGGGCGGCGGACTGATGACGCTGATCTACGGCATTGCCAAGCGCGAGCCGGTGATCATCCTCGGCCAGTCTCTTGCGACGGTGATCTACATCCGCAACATCATGCTGATCATCAAGAACCACTCGCGCGGCTCGGAGAGCGTGCCGAACTAAGCGGCCGCGGCGCAGTCACTTCAACGAGTGTTGTGCTCGCGCTTGCACTCAAGCCTCTCGACGTCATTGCGAGCCAACGGGTCGGCGCGAAGCGCCGCCCGATGACAGGCTCCGCGAAGCAATCCA
>NZ_JBMDXE010000230.1:0-3035 GCF_048594845.1 Rhodopseudomonas sp.
CGGCGGCGCGATCCATCTCGGCGAGCGCGACTGTTCGCTGCAGCGCCGGCATCAGAAGGTGTGGGAGGAAAGCCCCTCGCCGGTCATCAGCCCGGAGGCGCGCGCCCGGATCGGCGGCATCTGCGCCAAGGCGATGCAGGATATGAAATATCTCGGCGTCGGCACGATCGAATTCCTCTACGAGGACGGCGAGTTCTACTTCATCGAAATGAACACCCGCATCCAGGTCGAACATCCGGTCACCGAGATGATCACCGGGATCGATCTGGTGCTTGAGCAGATCCGGATCGCCGCCGGCGGCGACCTGCCGGTGACGCAGGACGACATCGTGCTCAACGGCCACGCCATCGAGTGCCGCATCAATGCCGAAAACCCGGTGACCTTCCGGCCGTCGCCCGGCAAGATCGCGCGCTACCATCCGCCCGGCGGCCTCGGCATCCGGATCGATTCAGCGGTCTATCAGGGCTACACGATCCCGCCTTATTACGACTCGCTGGTCGGCAAGCTGATCGTCCACGGCAAGACCCGCGGCGAATGCCTGATGCGGCTGCGCCGGGCGCTGGACGAGATGGTGGTGGACGGCATCGAAACCACGCTGCCGCTGTTCCGCGCGCTGGTGCGCGAGCCGGCGATCATCGACGGCGATTATCACATCCATTGGCTCGAACAGTATCTGGCGGGCGCCTCGCTGGAGACCCGCTAAAAAATCTGCTTTTGCCGTGGAACCGGTTCCCTGTTTCGGCGTTGGGTCGGTTCCACATTCGAACGTCTTGCGGGGGATGTTCTTGCTTCGTTTTGGTCTGACCGAGGGCGCGCGGTGACGCCGGAAGCCACGCGCCGTCGCGCTTTCATTCAAATCACCCTGCTCGCTTTGTCCTTCGCCCTGCTGATCCTGATCAGCGTGGCGTCGGTCTTCCTGCTGCAGCGTGCGCGCGAGGACAGCGCCTGGGTGGCCCACACCCTCGAGGTCGAGAACCAGATCTCGCTGGCCCAGCTCGAAATGCGCCGGGCGGAGAGCGCAGAGCGCGGCTATCTGCTCACCGGACAGCCGGAATTCGTCAACGAGTTCGAAAATTCCGCCGCCCAGGTGCTGCCGATGCTGCAGCGGCTGCGGCAGCTCATTGCCGACAATCCGGTGCAGCGTCCGCTGATCGAGCAGGCCGTGCCGCTCGCCGAGACGCGGATCGCAAAATTCCGCGAACTGATCGGGCTCGGCCAGAACAATCGCGCCGAGGAAGCCCGTAACGCGCTGCGTGACGCCAGCGGCCGCGAGGCGATGAACCAGTTCGCCAGCTACATGGCGGCGATGCGCGCCGAAGAGAACAAGCTGTTCGTGATGCGGACGGCCGCGGCCGATCGAAGCCAGTCGCTAACGTCGATCGTCACCGCCACCGGCTCCGGCCTCGTGCTGGTGCTGGCAGGTCTGTCGATCTTCCTGGTCCGCCGTTCGTCCCGCGCCCGCGACGAGGCCGAGGCGCAGCTGCGCGACAACAACCTCAACCTCGAATCCACCGTGTCGGAGCGCACGGCGGACCTGCGCGAGGCTAACGAGGAAATCCAGCGCTTCGCCTACATCGTCAGCCACGACCTGCGCTCGCCGCTGGTCAACATCATGGGCTTTACCAGCGAGCTCGAAGAGCTGCGAGGCGACATCTTCCGTCGCATCGCGACGCTGAGCCGCGAAGTCGCCGACAAGCAGATGCCGGAGAAGGCCGACGCCGACGGCGAGCCCGAACTGACGGCGCCCGACCAGCAGCTGTCGGAAGATTTCACCGAGGCGCTCGGCTTCATCAAATCCTCGATCGGCAAGATGGACCGGCTGATCAGCGCGATCCTCAATCTCACGCGCGAAGGCCGCCGCCAATTCCAGCCCGTCGCGATCGACACCCGCGAGCTGATCGAAAACATCGCTTCGACGATGGCGCACCAGGCCGCCGAAGCCAACGCGGAGATCCGGATCGAGCCGCTGCCGGACATCGTCAGCGACCGCCTCGCGCTCGAGCAGATCTTTTCCAATTTGATCGACAATGCGCTCAAATATCTGAAGAGCGGCGTCCCCGGCGACATTCGCATCCGCGGCAAGCAGAAGCTCGGCTTCGCGATCTTCGAGATCACCGACAACGGTCGTGGAATCGATCCCAAGGACCACCAGAGAATCTTTGATCTTTTCCGCCGGGCCGGTACACAGGACAGGCCCGGTCAGGGGATCGGGCTCGCTCACGTCCGTGCGCTCGTCAGGAGGCTCGGCGGAACCATGTCGGTGACCTCCGCCCTCGGCGAAGGCTCGACATTCACCATCACGTTGCCGATGAAATGGACAACGGCAACCAACCGGGAACCCCGCTCATGAGCAATCCAGTCACCATCCTCATGATCGAGGACGATGAAGGCCACGCCCGCCTCATCGAGCGCAACATCCGCCGGTCGGGTGTCAACAATGAGATCATCCCGTTCACATCGGGTACAGCCGCGCTGAACTATCTGTTCGGGCCGGACGGCACCGGCGTGGAACATCGCGACCGTGCCCTGCTGGTTTTGCTCGATCTCAATCTGCCCGATGCCAGCGGCATCGATATTCTCCGCCGCATCAAGGAGAATGATCACCTGAAGTGCACGCCCGTGGTGGTGCTCACCACCACCGACGATGCCCAGGAAATTAAGCGCTGCTACGAACTCGGCTGCAACGTCTACATCACCAAGCCGGTAAACTACGAAAGCTTCGCCAACGCGATCCGTCAGCTCGGCCTGTTCTTTTCGGTCATCCAGGTCCCCCAACCCGAAAACACATGACGCCAGCCACCCCGACCCTGCTGTATATCGACGACGACGAGGCGCTCGGCCGGCTGGTCACGCGCGGCCTCAAGCGGCAGGGCTTTGCGGTGGAGCACGTGCTCAGCGGCGAGGCCGGGCTTGAAAGGCTGCGCCAGGGCGGTGTCGACGTGGTGGCGCTCGATCAGTACATGCCGGGCCTCGACGGGCTGGAAACGCTCGAGCAGATCCAGAACATCCCCGACGCACCGCCGGTGGTGTTCGTC